>CALVJI010000010.1 GCA_944332105.1 uncultured Bacilli bacterium | reverse complement strand
ACACTTTAGAAGAGATTTTAGCCTTAAAAAAAGATAGTGAGTGATCACTACTTTTTCAAGTGGCTGTGAATTGTAACCTAATTAACACGCTCTTGTCGGTCTAGAAACAGCTTCGCTTTCACAAAGATCATCTGTGTCTAAAGAACGATCGTTTTCAATGTAGTAAGCCTGTGCTCGATTATTCTTCTTATAAAGACGAATTTGTGAATTATCCATTCCTAAATTCGTAATTGGATTCACAACATACATTCCTAAATCATTGTTCTCTTTAGAAGTTATTCCTTCATCAACTAATTCTTTTACAGTTTTCACAATATAACAGCTTTCACTTAATTGACTTAAATGTTCATCCCCCCAACGTTGAGCATCTTTCTCTAATAACGAAACTTTCTCACAATAAAGATCCTCTTTAATCCCATTAGATATGGAGATGGCACTAGGTACAGCAATTGTCGCTAAAAGAGCAATAATGACAATGACAGCCAATAATTCAATTAATGTAAAACCACGTTGTTTCTTTCTCATAAACATCCCTATTCTTGCATTCCTTTCTATCTTTACAAGATAAGTATATCATTTTCTCGAGCAAAAAGGGAAAAAAGTTCAAAAAAAAAAGAAGCTTCTTTTAAAATGCTTCCATATTAACTTTCACTTTTCCAAGTTTGTGCAAATAAGCATAAGCTGCAACCATCGTTCGAATAGCCTTTGCATTACGGCCTCCAACACCAATGACCGCGCCCATTGAAGATTCTGGAATTAAAACATCTAAAATTAACCCATCCTCTTCACTTTCATATGAACTCACTTTCACAAGTTCAGCATCTTGACAAATACTTTGCACTAAAAACTCTACATAAGAAACAATATCCATACTACTTACCTGATTCTTTTTGTAAAGCAAATTTCTTCATGATACCTTGTTTACTTAAAATACTACGTACAGTATCTGTTGGAATCGCACCATTGTTTAACCATTTTAAAGCTTTTTCTTCAGATACAGTAACTTTATCAGCACCTTTAATTGGATCATATGTTCCTACTACTTCTAAAAATTTACCATCTCTTGGACTTCTACTATCTGCAGCCACAATCCGATAAAATGGTTTAGCTTTAGAACCCATTCTTTTTAATCTTAACTTAACTGCCATTTAAAATCCCTCCTTTACATGACACATGTATCATATCAAACAAAAAAAAGACTGTCAACATTTTTTTATTGACAGCCATTAAAACTATTCATTATCTAAATAATTTTCATTTACTTCATTAATCTCTTCTACTTCACCTTCATCGACGATTTCTTCATAATCATCATATGTATCTTCTACCGGCACTTTTATTTTAGTATCCCCTACAATTTCTACACCAAGTTCTTTTTCAATATCAAGAACGATATTACCGTCTTGCAAAGACACATCTGTAACCGATGGTTGTTTTAAGCTTCGCACAATAATTTCGGCTGAATTCGTCAAAGTAGCTTCATCTTTTAAAGGCACATTTAATAGTTCATTATACCCAAACTTTTTTGTATTCACCTTTGTTTTTGTATCATTATCATAGGCATACCAAACATTGACATCAAAAGATCCAGTTACTCCAACTTTCCCATTTTGATTAGAGCCCGAAAAATTATGGTTGATTACCCAACAACCTAACACAGTATTTACATTTTCATCCGGTGTAAATGAAAAATGCATGCGATTGGTTTTTTTAGCTTTACCAATAACCGCTTTTGTCACGATTTCTTTATAATTTGCCATTTTTTTCACCTCTACTCTAATCTATGCAAAACACCCAAAAAATGATACAATAATTAAAGAGGTGAAAAAAAATGGATTGTATTTTTTGTAAAATTATTAATGGTGAAATACCAAGCAAAAAGATTTATGAGAATGACAATATGCTAGCAATTTTAGATTTAAATCAACAGACAAAGGGACATACTTTAATTATTCCCAAAAAACATATTGAAGATTTTACAAAGTTAGACGAAAAAACATTAAAGGAAATGTTTGATGTCGCAGCAAATTTAAGTCCAAAGTTAATGCAAAAATTAGATAGAGATGGTATTCACTTAGGCATCAATTATGGTTCATCACAAGATATTAAACATGTTCACATGCATCTTTGTCCCGAAAAAAAAGAAGAAGATATCGACAAAATTTATGACATTTTAAAAGACGACAATTAATCGTCTTTTTTAAGTGGATAAATCACAAAAGTACTCATTTCATCAAAAGAAATACTATTCATGACTTTTTGAATATCCTCTAGAGTAATGCTTTCCAAAATTTCTTTTTCATTAGAAACAATCTTTCCATATTTAACTAAAACATACGCAAGTAAATCATTAACATACTCCGGATCCTCATAACTTAACACTAAATTAGCAATTTCTGATTTGATTTTTCGAAAAATATCATCTTCCAAAATTTCCAAATGACGCATTTTTTCTTCTAAAACCGTTACAACTTCTTTTGGATATTTTGTTTTAGCCATAACTTTTAAAATGATATACTTTCGTTCCCATTCTACTGATGTCTGTAAAGAAACTACCATTTTCTTAGCAATCAACTCTTCACGAAAATAAGAAGTAGATCCAAAATTCGAAACGAGCACCAATCCTAAAATATCAAGTAACAAAACCATATTCATTTTGGGCAAATCATTTAAAGGCACCTTGACGGCAACTGTTACTTTTGGAATCTGGGCATTAGCAAAAACTTCTTCATAACGTTTAACAACACTACGTGGCTCTCGGTAATTAGGAAGTTTAGGTTTATTCCATTTCGGAAAAGTTTTCTTCTTTTGATTTTCTTTAACAAACTCAGCAACTTCTAACGGCGAAACATTCCCTGTAACAACCAAAATTGTGTTTTCTGGATGATAAAAAGTCCGATACAAAGTCTCTAAATCTTCTAATTTTATACTTTTTATATCTTCCATTCTTCCAAGCCCCGAAATACGATTAGGATAATTATGAAACAAAATATTATTCACACCAAAATAGTTTAAACGATTCGCATCGTCCTTGCGCATTCGAGCTTCTTCTAAAATTGGACCTCGTTCTGCCTCAAAATATTCTTGATTAAATTCTTTTTCTTGAATCGCATCTAACAATAGCTCTAAACAAGGAAAGAAGTTTTCAGATCCCACAAATTCATAAGCGGTCTTATCGGCATAAGTTGCCGCATTACTATAACATCCAAATTGATCAAATCGGCCTAGTAATGAAGACCCATCACTATTTTTACATAAAATATGTTCTAGATAATGAGCTGTTCCAAAAGGCACTGTATAATCATTCTTGCCAAGCTTAAAACTTGTATTCTCAGCCCCGACTTTAAAAATTAAAGAAGCTTTAAAGGTATTAATTCGTTTATTGACCCAAATATACATTTTAAGGCCATTTTCACATACATCTTCATAAACGACTTCATCTAAACCTTTTAAATGAATTTCTTTCAACTTACTCACCTTCTTCCAAAACATATTGATAAACCAAAACCATCTTTTTAGCAAATTTCTTAATATCTTCTAAAGACACTTTCATAATCCACTCTTGATAATCTAAAGGCATTGGTCTATCAAAGACTTCATGCATATAATACATATCTCCTAACCCATAAATGTCATCTTCTCGCAACTTTAAGTCACCTAAAAACTTCTCTTTTTGTTGTTCAAAATAATTAGGATCAATCTTCCCCTTTTGCATTTCTTTCACTGCTTTTGAAATATAAGTCAAAGCTTTTGAAACATTTTCCCTACTCGTTCCCACATAAATATTAGCATAAGAATCTGTAGCATAAAAGATAATTCCACAGTAATAACATAACGAATTGTCAATTCGCAAATAACGAGTTAACTTATCTGTCATATTAGCAGAACCTAAAATCCTACAAAACAAAGGTGCCACATAATTTCGTTCATAATCACTCACATTTTCCCATTGATAATACAAAACCAACTGAGTCTGATTATAAGTACTTGAAACTACTTCTTTCCGATAAGGTAAAATAGGATTAAAAACGATCGCCGAGATAGGATTGCTTACAATCGAAGATTTATGAAAAATACCTGCAATTTTCTTAACTACCTCATCCATATCTAAATTTCCAACAATACAAATTTCACAATAAGAATTTTCCCACATTTTCTGATATTCTAACACCAAATCATCACTCGTAAGAGCCTCGATTTCTTCATGTGTTCCGTAAATTCTTTTACCCCATTCTGTATCGCCAAACAAATTTTCTTTACTCATAATCCGTGCACAACTAAGAGGTTTTTCTTTATATTGATCTAATGACACATGGATTCTTTCCTTTAAAATTTGCATCTGTTCTTCATCAAATTTCCCATCACGAATATTAGGTTTTTGTAAAGCATCAAACAAAAACAATAACACTTGATCTAAATAATCTTTTTCTTTAACAAATTTAGGATGAATAAAATCTACCGAAAAATTAGTAAAATGATTCATTCCTACTCGTGAAACATTCGTCAAGAATTCCAAATTATATAAATTTTCTAATTCAATTGTCATTTCTCTTTTTGTCGGATATTTTAAAGTAGAATATTGTAAAACCTTAGTGAGAAAAAAACGCTTAGCCAAAGACACATGAGTAATATCCTCACGAAAATTCACTTCAATATAAGCATTTTTAAATTTATCTGTTTTTACTGTATAGATTTGATAACTTTCCATGTCATATTTTTGATATTTCATACAAACCTCCCATCACTTAGTATACGCCGGTTTTGTTAAATTAACCTCACGAAAACACAAAAGAAAATAATCATCTGTCATTCCAGCAATAAAATCTAGTACCATCCTTTTAGGTGTGGTATTTTTTAGATAAATATCTTTTTTATAATTCAAAAAATTCGTATAAATTCTTGAATCTTTATTTTCTAAAGTTATATCATTTAAATAATGTTTGAAAAGTACTTGAAACATAGTAGTAATTTCTTTCTTTTCTTCTGAAGATAAAGACTTATCATAAATATTTTGATAATTAAATTTTTTTAAAGCTACAGTAGCCTTAAAAACAGGTTCACTTAACTTAATATAAGGTTTCCCTAGACTATTTTCGATAATATCTAAAATAATCGTATTCACAATTTCTCTATTTCGATAACCCAAAACTTCTAAAATTTCTTTCGGAATATCCTTCTTCTCAAAAAGTCCTAGCATACAAGCATCTTCAATATCTCTTCCTAAATAAGCAATGATATCACTAATGCGCACGACACAGCCCTCTAAAGTCATAGGAACTAAAGATTTCACAGCATTTTTATCCTGATAAGTTCGTTCATATTCTGCTAAAAACTCTTGTGGCGTCTTTTTCTTAGGATGATACTCTCCCATCACAAATTCACCATTATGACATAAAATCGCATCTAAAACTTGTAAGGTGAGATTACATCCTTCACCTCCATGTTCTAAATTCATTAAAATGCGAACACTTTCGACATTATGATGAAAATATCCTTCACCGTTTTCAACACTAATTTGATTTAATACGGATTCACCAAAATGACCAAAAGGCACATGTCCTAAATCATGACCAAGTCCCGCCGCTTCGATTAAATCTTCGTTTAACCCAAGTGCGCGCCCGATGGTCCGAGCAATCTTACTTACATATTGAACATGCAGCATCCGCTTCGTAATATGATCATTATTTTTTAAAGAATACACCTGTGTCTTATCGCTGTAACGGACAAAAGCATACGTATAAATAATACGGTCAATATCTCGAAAAAAAGGACTGCGAAGATCTTCCATTTCATCACGAAACCGCCTAGCTTCACTATCTAAACACGCATAAGGACTAAGTCCGATCATATGTCTTTCCATATTTTTTCTTAACACTTCATTTTCCATAAGATTCCTCCATAATGGTATGGTAACATATATTTGTTCGGCCTGCAAGCAAAAGAAAAACTGCTTTAAACAGTTTTCTAATAATCCCACTTCCAATTAACAACTTCGTCCATATCCACACCATTTTCTACAATATATTCTTGATGTTTTTTAAGCATTTCCACACAATAGTTTTGTACTTCTTTAGTATCAAACGCTGGCAAATGATGAACAGCTAATAATACTAAATGAAAACGATCTAACTTATTTTGCACGCGCATATCAAATGGGGTTGTAATCGTTCCTTCTTCAATATAACCTCGTACATGCATATTCTGATTATGTCGTTTATAAGTAAGCTCATGAATAACATTAGGATATCCATGAAAAGCAAATATAATCGGTTTATTTTTTGTAAAAATCGAGTCATATTGAGCGTCCGTCAAGCCATGAGGATGGGCACTTTGTGGTTGCAATTTCATTAAATCAACGACATTAACTACCCGAATTTTTAAATTAGGAATAAATTTACGTAAAATACTTGTTGCAGCCATGACTTCAAGCGTTGGTGTATCCCCCGCACAAGCAAATACAATATCTGGTTGATTATCTATATCATTACTAGCAAAAGCCCAAATGCCAAGTCCTTTTTGACAATGACGAACAGCTTGAGCCATATTAAGCCATTGTGGTCTTGGATGTTTACTAGCTACAACAACATTAATATAATTTTTAGACTCTAAAACATGATTCATTACACACAATAAAGTATTCGTATCACATGGTAAATATACTCGTGAAATCGCTGCTTTCTTGGTTAAAACATGATTAATAATCCCTGGATCTTGATGCGTATAACCATTATGATCCTGTTGCCAACAATGACTAGAAACAAGCAAATTTAAAGAAGCGATTGGCTCGCGCCACCCTAATTCTTTGCTGACCTTTAACCACTTTGCATGCTGACTAATCATTGAATCTACAATCCGAATAAACGATTCATAACTATGAAAGAAACCATGTCTTCCTGTAAGTAAATATCCTTCTAACACGCCTTCACAAAAATGCTCAGATAAAAATGAATCAATAACTCGCCCTTCATAAGACAAAAACTCATCATCTTTAAAACGTTTATTGTCCCATTGACGATTCGTAACTTCAAAAACAGCATTTAACCGATTAGATAAAGTCTCATCCGGACCAAAAACCCGAAAATTAGTTGGATTATTTTTAATAACGTCCCGAATAAAAGGTCCTAACCCACGCATGTCCTCACCTAAAACTTGACCAGGATAAGGCACTTGTAAAGCATATTTTTTAAAATCAGGCATTTTAAGTTCTTGCAATAATTCACCACCATTAGCAATCGGATTAGCTCCCATCGTTTTTTCAAGAGGTGGAATAAATAACCGATATTTTTCTTTTAAAGAACCATTTTTATCAAAAAGTTCTTCCGGACGATAACTTCGAAGCCATTCTTCTAAACGCTGTAAACTTTGAGGATGCTCTTCATTTACTTCAATTGGTACTTGATGAGCGCGAAAAGTTCCTTCGATTTTCTTACCATCTATTTCTTTAGGCCCTGTCCATCCTTTTGGTGTTTGCAAAATAATCATTGGCCATAAAGGTCTTTCTAAAACATGTTTTTCTCTAGCCATCTTTTGAATTGAAAAAATTCGTTCCACGACTTCATCCATAACTTTCGCCATAGCTTGATGAAGCTCTAATTCATCTTCACCTTGAACATAATAAGGTGTCCACCCATAACCTTTAAACAAGGAATCTAATTCATCTTTACTAATCCGCGCCAGAATAGTTGGATTTGCAATCTTATAACCATTTAAATGTAAAATAGGAAGAACTACACCATCTTTGATAGGATTCAAAAATTTATTACCATGCCAACTAGTCGCTAAAGGGCCAGTTTCTGCTTCTCCATCGCCAACAATAACCGTCGCGATTAAATCTGGATTATCTAATACAGCACCAAAAGCATGTGCCAAGCTATAACCGAGCTCTCCACCCTCATTAATACTTCCAGGCACTTCTGGAGCTACATGACTTGATGTTCCTCCCGGAAAACTAAAATGTTTCATAAAGCGTGTAAGACCTGCTTCATTTTGTGTAAACTCAGGATATACTTTCCCATAAGATCCTTCAAAATAAGTATTGCTCATCGTAGCTTGCCCAGAATGTCCTGGCCCACTAATCCAAATCATATTGAGTCCATATTTTACAATAACACGATCACAATGAGCATAGACAAAATTTTGACCTGGTGCACTCCCCCAATGCCCCACTAATTTACTTTTTATATCAGAAAATTGCAATGGCCTTTTTAATAAAGCATTATCCTTCAAATAAAGAGCTGCAGCTGAAACATAGTTAGTTGCCCGAAAATATCCATCAATTGCCTTTAATTCCGTATCATTTAAAACTTTCTCCATAACATAACCCTTCCTATTCTATTTCTAAAATAAGTATACACTAAATTAAATAAAAAGGAAAGCAGAATGCCAAAATTGTATATGAAAAAATTATCTGATATACTCTTCCAAAGAAAAAAGTACGACTAATGAAATTGGGTATAGCTAGAAACTAATAAATAAAAAAACTCTTGCATTTTAGTGCAAGAATGTTTAAAAACAAAAAAAATGGTCGAGAAGACAGGATTTGAACCTGCAACCCCTTGGTCCCAAACCAAGTGCACTACCAAATTGTGCTACTTCTCGATCACTAATAGTATATCACAAATTTTAAATTTTGTGAAACAATTATAAAATGGTGCACCCAAAGGGAGTCGAACCCCTAACCTTTAGATCCGTAGTCTAACGCTCTATCCAATTGCGCTATGGGTGCTTAATCAAAGTACATTATGATTGTATAATAAACTCTTTAAAAATGCAAGAAAAAATTGCATTTTTTTAATTACAGTTTTATGAGTAATACAAAAAAAGCGAAAATTCAAGGTTAAACTTTTTTAACCAAGGGAAAAAAACTACCACATTTTTTGATAGTTTCCATCATTTACATAAAACACATCCATAAATACCACATGCGTAAAAGTATTTAATAACTGACTCTCCGTATACCTTGATGCAACAAGACCACCTAAATGAGGTAATGACTCGGCAACATAAGTATACGTATCATCTATACCAATAATAATGCCAATATGACCAGAATAATTAATCAAATCCCCTACTTTAATCTTACCTGAAGAAAATAAAGCTCTGGACAAACGTTGATAATCCCCTAAATCGGTCATTTCATACTTATAATTAGAGTTACCCGCGCCAATATCACCCGGATCAAATCCTGCATTTTTTAAAACCCAAGCGACAAACCCAGAACAATCAAGGCCATTAGGCTTTTTAGCGCCATAAGGATAACCAATCTCTTCCTTTGGTTCCCAATTAGTTAAAGGACATCCCCAAATCGCCGGTCCACTAAAAGTATGGGAAATACTAGCAAATTTAGAGCTGTGTAAATAAAGCCCTGTATGATAATATCTTCCTTCCCCATCCACATAATTAACACCAGATGAATGAAGGCGACCATTTTCATAAAAATAAGGAATTCGATAAGGAAAAGATAATGTTAAAAACCGCGCAGCTTCAACAGCTGCAGCTCGCGAAGAAACTCCAGCCTTTTCAATTTTATATGCCAAATATCGATCCAAAAACTCCGATTCTTCTAATGTATATCGATTACAAGGAAGCAAAGTCTTTTTAGTTGTACTAAAAACCGGTGTACTAACCAAATCAGTCACATAAACTTGAATAGTCTTTTCACTATAAGGTGTACTAATAATAGCTTCCCCTGGTCCTACCCCTTTTATAGTCGTACCATTTACCTCTACAACACTAGGATTTGAATAAGAAAAAGCATAATCTATGTCTTGTTCATACGCCAAAACATCTGCATAAGAAAAGGATACTTCTTCATTTATAGTCAAATAAAAGACATCTTGAGCATACGAAAAATCTAAAACATTTCCCATATAATCTAATAAATTATATGAAGGACTGCTTAAATCTTGATGAGTTAAGGAAATAGCAAACTGTTTATTAACCGGCAAAGTAAGTTCACAACGATTATTTTGACTTAGTCCCATCAAACAAATTTGATCATTCGTCGCGACACAAGCATAATCCCTTACAAAAAAATCTTTCTTTTGAAGCACTTCTATCGTATAAGTTCCTTTCTCTTCATCATAAGAAACAAACGAAATATCAGCAATTTCTAACGATCGGTTCATATAAAAATAAAAAAGAACGCCCAACAAAACACAAGTACTTAAAAAAACACCTAAAAGAACTAATAAACATCTACGTTTCATACAAACCTCTTCTAAAAGAAGTATAGCACGTCACCTAATAAATGTAAATTTGAACATTTAGATATTTTTACAAAATTATTTATTTCTTTGATTGTATTGTTTTAATTTAGCTAATTCTTCTTCTTCAATCCCAATCTCTTTAATTCGTTTAATATTGATTTCATCAACTAATAAACAACCATCCTGACATTCCACTCTAAGTAATAAAGGATTTCCTTTTAAAGTTTTCACCTCAATTACATCGCCTTCATCTAAGACAATAGTTTTCTTTTCTTTCTCTTCGACAATTTTCATTTAATCTTCCCTCTCTATCTTAGCAAACAATTCATCATCGAAAAAGTCCTTTAATGAAATATTAAGACCTTCACATATCCGAATTATCGTTAATAATTTTGGATTATTAGATTTACCCACAATCAAATTTTGAACTGTACTTTGTGTCAAACAACAAATACTTGCTAATTTATTTGGTGTTATATTCTTTTCCATACAAATTTTCAAAATTTTTTGGGATATTGCATTAGACAGTTTCACACGCACCACCCTACAAAAAGTATATCAATATCCGCTTCAAAACTATTAACCACGCAAGGTTAAAATGAACATAAATCGAACTTTTTTTGTAGTTTCCTTTCTTTTTTTGGTAAATTATACCAATTTACTAGACAAAAAAATGTCGAAATATCCAAAAAGTGAAAAAGTTTTTAAATTTTAAAAAAAAGTATAGCTCTCACTATACTTATTTATTCTTAGGTACTAATACTTCTAAACCACCCATATAAGGTTGTAAAACCTTAGGAATCTTTACACTACCATCTTTTTGATAATTATTTTCAAGCAAAGCAATCATTGCCCGACTTGAAGCGAGTACCGTATTATTTAAAGTATGAACAAAATAGGTCTCTCCATTTTTCTTAGTTCGGATTCCTAGTCTCCGCGCTTGAGCATCTCCTAAATTGGAACAAGAACCCACTTCAAAATACTTTTGTTGTCTGGGACTCCAAGCTTCTACATCACATGATTTTACTTTCAAATCAGCCAAATCGCCACTACAACACTCTAAAGTCCTGACAGGAATATCTAAGTTACGGAATAACTCGACTGTAAATTGCCACATTTTTTCATACCAAGTCATCGATTCTTCTGGCTCACATAACACAATCATCTCTTGTTTTTCAAATTGATGAACACGGTAAATTCCTCGTTCTTCAATACCATGAGCGCCCACTTCTTTCCTAAAACATGGTGAATAAGAAGTCATAGTTATTGGTAAACTTTCCTCTTTAAGAATTTGATCTTTAAATTTACCAATCATACTATGTTCAGAAGTTCCAATTAAATACAAATCTTCACCTTCTATTTTATACATCATAGCATCCATTTCTGCAAAACTCATAACGCCAGTGACAACATCGCTTCTGATCATAAAAGGTGGAATACAATAAGTAAAACCTTTTTCAATCATAAAATCTCTAGCATAAGAAAGCATCGCACTATGAAGTCGCGCAATATCACCAATTAAATAGTAAAAGCCATTACCACTCGTTCTACCTGCAGCATCTTTATCCCAACCATTAAAGCTTTCCATAATTTGAGCATGATAAGGAATTTCATAATCTGGAACTACAGGTTCACCAAAACGCTCATTTTCCACATTCTCTGTATCATCTTTACCAATTGGTACACTATCATCAATGATATTAGGGATAACCATCATTCTTTTGGTAATTTCTTTTTGATACTCTTCTTCGTTTACTTCTAACTTCTCGATTTCTTCATTCATTTGCCGAACTTGATTTTTCATCTGTTCAGCCTCTTCTTTTTTACCTTGTCCCATCAAAGTACCAATTTCTTTTGCCATTCTATTTTTTTCGTTGCGCAGATCATCAGCTTTTTTCCGAGCTTCTCTCCATTTTTCATCAAACTCATAAACTTCATCAACTAAAGGCAACTTTTCATCTTGAAACTTTTTCTTAATGTTTTCCTTTACCATTTCTTTGTTTTCACGAATCAACTTAATATCAATCATTTTTTTCACCCTTTCTTTAAAGACAATACTTTTTAGAAAAAAAACGACAACCACTCCTCCAGGAGCGAATTGTCGCGGTGCCATCCTTTTTTCACTTAATTTTGATAACGGTTTTAAGCCGTGGAGGATTAGTCCCTCTAAAAAGTAGAAACAAATTTTTTTCCTTACCTATTTCCATCACCCATAGGCTTTCTATAAAGAAACATAAAATTTGCCATGTCTTTTTTCTGATTTCTACTATAGTATAGCATATTTTTTTAATTAGGTGAAGTCTTTTTTTGTCCCATCTTCTTTATTCGTTTATAAACATCATTACATTCTCTTTGAAAACTACGATTACTCTTATAATCTAAAGGAAGTACTTCATAATAATGATTTTCTTCTGAAAAATCAAGTTTCCGAAATAAACTCGGATCTATTTTGCGAACTCTAAATTTCTGAGAAACACCCTTTTCATCTAAATAAACAATATTACCATCTATATAACAACTATATTGTAAGGAATCATTTTCCCACACTTTAGCAGAAACAATTTGTCCATTTTGAAAATATTGTTCTACTTTTATTCTTTTAAAATCATTATTACTCTTTTCTTTTTTTACCTTAACCACATTATTCTCTAAAAGATCCACAGTAAACTGAGAAGAAATACCAAATATATCCATATATTCACATTCAAATTTTTTAAGTAAATCCTTTTCATAAACAAACTGTGCCAAAAAATCTTTTACATCATCTAAAGAATAAAAATGAAACATATAAGTTGTTTGATCTTTATTTTGAATGATACTTTGAGAAGAAGCAACATTTAAAACTTGCCAATTATTAGTAACAGATGTTATTCCTTCTAAATGAATGTATGAAGGTAGATACATATAAGCATAGGCAAAATTCTCCAAAATAATTTTATTTTTAATATATTCTTTAATACTCATTCAATCACTCTCTCTACTCTATTTTCGAGTATAAGTAACAATTGCATCATGCTTTTCATGAAAACCTGAAACCCATTCAATATCCAAAGAATAAGGGTGTAAATGGGAAACTATTTTTCTTAAATTATAACAAATTAGAGCATGATCCTGTTTATACAAATCTTCATAAGAATATGAGTATAAATAAAGTAATTGTAACACTCCATTTTTATTTAAACATTTTTCCCAACGACTAACTAAATATAAAATTTCTTTATATATTTCAATTTCACTTTTTTGAAAAAAATAATTCAAATACTGCAAAACATTCGAAAAGACAATACAATCAAATTTTTGAGACAAATGTGTTTTAAAAATATCGCCTTCAATAAATTGAATAGATGTACTTTCTAATAAGGCAATCAATTTTTCATAAGATGCATCATTCTGTAAATAATTATTACTTGCATAAATCTTATCAATATCCATTACATCACTAGAAAATACCAAATCCTCTTTTAAATTCCGCAATAAATATTTCACAAAATTTTGTCTCTTACATTTTTTTAACATTCTTTTTTTCCATTCAAAATAATCACGAACATTAGGATTAATATCAAAAACAGTAATCTCTGTTGCTCCACAAATCACAGCATTAAAAAGCTGATCCAATGACGAACCTACCGTTAAAATGCTTTTTCCAAGCAAATTTAATTTTTCAAAATAACCACTCACATTTTCAGTTGCAAAGGGATATATACTATCAAAACCAGATTTTTTCATAACAAACCTTTCACTTTTGCTTACATATCCTATCATAGAAAGTTAAAATCGTCAAATCAAAGAAAAAAAGAACATTTTACTGTTCAATTTCTTATTATTTTTTCTCTTCTACTCTTTTCTCTAAATATTTTAAGAATTCCTCTTTAGAAACTGTGATAGTTTCCTCACTACCAAATTCCCGATAACTAATTAAATTTTCATCCATTTCCTTTTGTCCTAAAATCAAAGATACTGGAATTTTTTTCACTACACTTTCACGCATCTTATAACTTAACTTTTCATTACGGCTATCCAAAGAAACACGATAATGATTTTCATTTAACCAAGCTTCAACATCTTTAGCATACTCTTCATGATATTCCATATTAACTGGAATAATATTAATTTGAGTAGGTGCAAGCCATAAAGGGAAAGCTCCAGCAAAATGTTCAATTAAAATACCAATAAATCTTTCTACTGAACCAAAGATAACACGGTGAAGCATAATTGGTCTTTTCTTAGAACCATCTTTATCAATATACGTTAAATCAAAACGTTCAGGAAGTTGCATATCAACTTGAATGGTACCACATTGCCATTCTCTTCCTAAAGAATCCGTAACATGAAAATCTAATTTTGGTCCATAAAATGCACCATCACCTGGATTAATTTTACATTCTTTATGAGCTTTATGACAAGCGTCCTCCAAAATAGCTTCAGCCTTATTCCAAGTTTCAATATCGCCTATATATTTTTCCTCTGGACGAGTAGATAATTCAATCGTATAAGGTAATTTAAACACACTATAAATGCGATCAATAAAGGAAATAAGTCTTATAATTTCTTCTTCCATTTGATCTTCTCTCATAAAGATATGAGCATCATCTTGGGTAAAACAACGAACACGGAATAATCCATTTAAAGCTCCACTTGCTTCATGACGATGAACAAGTCCTAATTCACCACATCGAATAGGCAAATCACGATAAGAATGTAAATCATGTTTATACACAAGCATACCACCAGGACAATTCATTGGTTTAATGGCAAATTCAGTTTCATCAATCTTCGTTGTATACATATTTTCTTTATAATTATCCCAATGACCAGATAACTCCCAAAGATCACGATTTAACATCATTGGCGTTTTAACAAAAATATATCCTTCTTTCGTATGTTCTTCATACCAAAAATCTTCTAGAGTTTTTCTCAAAATCATTCCATTAGGAAGCCAGAATGGAAAACCTGGACCATATTCACTAATCATAAATAGTCCTAATTCTTTACCTAACTTTTTATGATCTCTTTTTTTAGCCTCTTCTAACATTTCTAAATATTCATTTAGGCCTTCTTCTGTATCAAAGCAAATACCATAAATACGTTGTAACATTTTATTGTTAGAATCTCCTTTATAGTATGCTCCAGCTACTTTTAATAGTTTAAAATATTTACATTCTTTTACAGAATCAACATGAGGTCCTCGACAAAGATCTGTAAAATCTCCTTGCGTATAACAAGAAATAACTTCATCCTCTGGCATATTTTCGATTAAATCGATTTTATAAGGATCATCATGAAACATTTCTAATGCTTCTTCACGACTCAATTCATGCCGAATAATTTTCTTGCCATCCTTACTAATCTTTTTCATTTCTTTTTGAATGCGTTCCAAATCTTCTTCTTTTAAAGTCACATCCCCTAAATCCATATCGTAGTAAAAACCATCACTGATGACTGGTCCAACCCAAAACTTAGCTTCTGGATATAGGTGCTTCACTGCTTGAGCAAGTAAATGCGCACAACTATGATTTAAAACACTTAATTTTTCATCTTCTTTAATATTTATCATTTTTATCATCCTCTCTTTTATATTTTATTTTTTTAACAACTTATAATTAGAATCCAACAATTCAAACAATATTCCTGCTTTTTCTGTATTCTCCATTCTTACATAAACTGTAATGGGACTACCAATTTGAAGCATTGTATCATTAATATATAGTATATGCCTCATTTTATCCAAATAACTACCTTTGGGCACTAAAACTGAACCACGAATATTATTATCAGTCTGAAAATAAATCTGATCTTCCGTAATAAACTCCACCACCGCATTAAACTTATAATTAACATACTGCATTAAATACTGCTCTAATAAGTATTCATTCACATGTTCTTCTAAAGTGTCTGCAGCAATTTCTTGATTTGTCAAATGATTCACCACAGTAGGAATATACTCATGAATCTTATCCATAAGAGTTGTGTCAATACCATTGTTTAATAATTCTCCCAAAACAACATGATTAATTAAATCACTTCCTTTACGAATAGGTGAAGTTACTGTTCCATATCTTTCCAATGCCAATCCAAAATGGCCTTCACATTGTTCACTATAATAAGCTTTTTCCAATCCACAAAGGAAAACCTGTGTAATATATTTTCTTTCTTCCAAAGAAGCATTTTTATAAACAGTAAGCAAATATTTTTGAAAATTTTTTTGATTTTTCAATCGATAAATTCTTTGAATTTTTCCGTAGCACTTCTGAATTCTATCCTTTAACCTTGCCAACTTTACAGTTGAAGGCGGTAAATGATTTCGATACACAAAAGGTATTTGCAACCAATAAGCATATTCAGTAGTAGCTTCATTAGCTAATAACATAAAATTTTCAATAATTTGCTGAGCTGTTCCATGCGGCTCTTCAGATAAACGAATCGGTTTACCATCGCTATCTACAAGCACTCTCATTTCCGAATTATAAAAATACAAATACCCACGCTCCATTTTTCGTGTCTGTAAAATACTTGACAATTCATTCATTTTAAATAAACAATCATGAAAAGGTAAATATTCAGGATCGACATAATTATTTTCTAACAACAAATTCACTTTATCATAAGACATTTTTTTATCATTTCGAATAACACTATGAAAAATTTGATAATCCGTAATTTTACCATTAAAGTCCACATCAATCATCATTGTTTTCGTTAATCTATCTTCACTTTCATTCAAAGAACATAAGCCATTAGATAATTCTTCTGGAAGTTGCGGTAAAACGTATTTTGACGGATAGCAACTATTTCCTCGTTTTATAGCTTCTTTAAACAAAGAACTATTAAAAGGAACATAATAATCCACATCCGCAATATGAACATATAAGCGATAACCTTTCGAATTCTTTTCAATAGAAATAGCATCATCTAAATCTTTAGCATAAGGTGGATCTATAGTAATTGTTAATAAATTTCTTAAATCTACTCTTTTCGAATGATTTATAAACTCAGGAAGAAGATATATCTCTTTTTTTATTTCGTCTGAAAATGTAAACGAAAAATTATAATCAATTGCTTCTTGAGCAATCCACTCTTTTAAATCACGAGAAATTTTTTTAACAAAATCAATATTAAAAACATTTTCTGTGCAATCAAAATTATATGTTGCTAATATTTGATCATTTTCATTAAAAGCTATTGGTTCCTTCAAAAATCCTACATAATTGAAATTTTCTAGAGAATGCCACTGATGATCGCGATATATAAAAATTTTTTTCTCCTCTTTCTTTTGTAGGACTTCCTGTACTTCTGCCTCTACAGCATATTCAGTCTCATGTATACGAAGATTAACAATATCACCGACAAAGGCTCCATGTAATTGCATCGAATCTAATAACACTTCTTTACCTCGAAATAAAACATAATAGTTACCATGCAAACTTTTTCTCATAATTTTGGCTTTAACTAAATAAGTAGAATCTCTCTCTAAGCTTTGGACTACTCTTTTTATTTTTCCATAATTACATTGTCTTTTAGAATATTCTGCAGACACTAACTCAACAAAAACTGCATCACCTACTTTTGCTTGTGTTTTTTTCACTTCATTCTGCTTAATTAAAATCTTAATATTATCTTGTGTAACAATATAATAATTTTTTCGATTTGATATTTGTAAAATACCAAACTTCAAAAAAGCATCATGAGGCATATAAATGTATTGATTATTTTCACAATAGATTTTTCCTTTTTTCTCTAAATCAGTCAATACCATTTTTAAATCAGTAATCTTTGGAAAAAATTTTTGTAAATCCCAAAAAGAATAAAATCTATTTGTTCCTTTCAAAAAATCTATAATCTGATTTTGATAATCCATAAAATCCCTCTCACACAAAAAGGATGATACCTCAGGAGTGCATATAGCACGGTACCATCCTTATTTTTCTCTTAATTATTGTTAACGGAATTACCCGAATCTTATTAGATCTCTACAAAAGGAGTAATAAAAGAAGCCCTTACTTAGTTCCACCTAATCTAAGCTCTCTATAAAGAGTATTTCTTTTATCATGTCTTTCGATCACTGATTTATAACGTAATATTAGCACTTTTATTTTCAAAAAGCAAGTTAAACTTTACTCATTAACTTCTAATAATTCTAAAAGTTTTTGAACAATCTTCGGATCAGCAAATTCATCAGTCAATAAGGTTTGTAAAAATTCATGAGTGTTTTTACTTTCTGGTAGCATATATCCTTTTTCACGCATCAAATCTTCTAACACAACTTTATGAGAATGGTATAATGCTTTCAAAAGTTTTTTCTCTGCTTCATTTTCACTCTTTTCTAACAAAGAATGAATCTGCCAAATTTCCCAAATTTTATTACGAATAACTTTATCTAAAGAGACAATAACCTCTTCTGTTTTAGGTTGAGCAGGTGGCATTTTCTTAGAAATTAATGTAATTGCATGAGCAGGACAAGCCATGGCACAAGCTCCACAACCAATACACTTATCTTTATCAATCTGACCCGTTTCATTATTTGTAGCCCCAGTTGGACATACAAACAAACAAAGACAATCTTTAGAACAAATTTTTAAATCACGATGTGCATATACCTTACCCATTTATACCACCTCCAATATTTTAAAACCAGGAACTTTACAAATAGGACAAACTTTTGGTGGAACATCGCCAATAAAAACAAAACCACAAATATCACATACCCAAATTTTACTATTCAAAATATAATCGATACCCTTTTTTTCATAAGTTTCTAATATCATTTTCATCACATTTGCTGTTTTAGAAGCCCAAGTAATCACTCTCTTAGCACCCCGATCACCTGCTTTATCCGCCACTCGGTCTGCTTCTTCTAATAAAGAAATTTCTTCATGAACAGCGTGAACCAAATCAGTAAAAGTTCCATTCACTTTTTTTTCTACTTTCAAAAATTGATCCGTCAATTGTAAAAATAATTCTTTTTCTTCTTCTTTATATTCTTTCTCACAAGCTTTCGCTAAATTAGAACAAATAAATGCTTTCTCATAATTAGATAATACCCGTAAATCATCATCATTTTCTTCTATACTTGGCACTACTACTTCTTCTGGAAATTTTTTTTCTTCTTCCACGACTTCTTCAAACATACTTTTAGGTGCCCCACACAATGGACAAGTCCAATCCTCAGGCAAATCTGCAAACTTTACCTTTTCTTTTTCATCATCATAAATATAACCACAAATCTTACAACGATATTTTTTCATTAATTATACCATCCCTTTCTTAAATTATCCTATTCAAATTTTTTCTCTTTATTTATGCCCTTTTAACCCATATTTTTTAGTAATCGGATCAAGAAACAAAAAAGATTTTAAAGGAAGTAACGTTGCTAACATATAAAAACCAAAAATAACAAACAACGAAACGACGCCCAAATATTGCCATATATAACTAACTGCCGGCTCTTGTAACATCAAATAAAATATATATTGACTAGCTAAAATAGCGATATAAAAAATTACAATATCAATAATAAGGACATGTTTTTTCAAAATATAAGAATATCCATAAAATAATATAGGTATAATGAAAATAATCATGAGTAAACTAGCTACTTTGGCTACAAAATAATTAGCATTCGCCCCATACACATATCCATCATATAAACTCCATAAAATAGTAGGAGTTAAAGCAATTTTAATATGTTCCCATGTACTTTCATTCACAGCTGCAAATAACCCAACAATCTTATTATGATTACTCCAATCATAAAGAAAATGAAAAAGCGTTCCAACAACAGAAATCACAATAAAAGCTAACCACACAAAAATCCCTCCTCACACTTATTTTATGCTCATTTCTTCATTCAAACGACGTCCATTAACTAAAGGATTTATGACTCTTTCTTTAGTTGCTGGAAAAGAAAAATCTATAATTTTATCTTTAGTTATAGTTTGAAATTGTTTAAATAACTCACGTATTTCTTTATCTTCAGTCTTTTGAAGAATTTGAATCACTTCTTCTTCATCATAATTATATAAATCATCATAGGAAAAATAACCTTTTAAAATAGCTAACTTAGTAATACGGGCAAGCAAATCCATCATATAATTATCTTCTTTACTATGACATAACTTATTCACCTTATCATTAACATTTAAAACTTTTCGGGCCACTTTTTTACTAGTAAATCCAATTTCCTCTTCACTATCTTCATTAGTAAAAACAGCTAAATGATTTAAAATCTCTTCTATACCTCTTTCATTAAGCGCTAAAGCCCAATTCATACCACTTTGAATAATTCCATCTAACCGATCAACACAAAGTTTAGGTCGTTTATTATCAACTATCGTATGTCTTTTAAAATCTATAATATCAGCAATATCTATATCATCTTCTTCTAAACATTTTACTAAAACTTTACTTGCCAACAATTTCTTTTCCGTATAAGCTTCTGTACTTTCTTGATGCAGATAATCTTCGTTCATATAATCAATAACATGTGAAAAACAAGGGGTTGCAATATCATGAAATAACCCAGCAATAGTAGCTGTTTTATCATGAGTAAAACGATAAGTTAGCAAAGCAACTGAGAGACTATGATCAAAACGACTAATATATTCTAAAAAAGGATAAATGTCTTTGGAAGCATAATCCATACCACAAAAATACCCAACTTTTTTAAGTCTCTGTAACGATGGTTCTAACAAATATTTTTTTAAAAAATCAGGCATTTCTTGTAATCCCAATAAATCTAAATAATACTGTTTTAACGAAACTTCTTTAGTATCTTGACAAAAAGAACAATAATAGGTACTCCGCCCATTCACAAATTTCTTCAAAATAGGATTCCCACAAACAAGACAATATTTTCCATCACGACTATGAACCTTTAAATATTGTTGAAATCTTCCAGTAACACCTAAAGAACTTGTATAACTTCGAATTGTCGTTCCTCCTTCTTGGATAGCTTCTTCAATAATTTTTTTAGCTGAATTTTTAATTTTTTCACATTCCTCTAAAGTAATATCACAGCCCTTTTTAAAAGGAGAGATATGCGCCTCAAATAATACTTCATCTGCATAAATATTTCCTAAGCCACTAATGATCGTTTGATCAAGTAAAATCGTTTTCATTGGTAAACTTTTCTTCCGAATTTTCTCGTATAAATATTCTTTGGTCAATTGTTCACTAATAGGTTCAATCCCTTGTTTTTTAATTCCTTCAAATTCATATAATTCATTTTTCAAGACTAATTTCATACGTCCAAATTTTCTTGTATCATGATAACGCATACTTATACCATCAGAAAACAAAATTTCTACGTGTTCATGCTTCTCTAAAGGATCTCCTTGTTTCTTCAAAAAATATTTTCCTTCCATTCGCAAATGACTTAATAAATAATGAGTCTCTGTTTCAAATAACAACCATTTACCAATTCTTTTAATATCAATAAATTCTTGACCAATCAATGCTTCTTTCACATCTTGTTCCAAGTCCATTAATATCGGCTTATAATAAACTTTAAAATCCACAATTTTTTTATGTAAAATTCTTTCTTTTAATGTATTTCGAACTGTCTCTACCTCTGCTATTTCTGGCATATTAAACACACCACCTTTCAACCAAAAATCTCTAATTTTATTATACCTTCTCTTTTCAATATACACAAGATATATAAACCAAAGCAATCAAGTAAAGGAAAATAATTAAATTATGTTAATTAAATTATTAAATTATTTTGCCCCTCTCACACCACCGTACATACGGTTCTCGTATACGGCGGTTCAATTTATATTACAGTATGGACTTTTTGGTAATGGGGATGTTAGAAAATAGATAATTTATTTTCTATACATCTTCTTTTTTAATCTAATAAATATAAAATCTCATAAACTTGGAGTTTATGGGACTTTATGATACCAATATTTTGTCTAGAAAGTTAGTATCACATTAATAATTCTACTATAAAAATGACTCTTTTTTCAATTTCCTTAGATACAATGTTATAAGGAGTTTGAAAAAATGAATAATTTTATATTTCTAACTTAAATATTAGATTGAAAAATAAAGAAAAAGATGTTATAAAAATTTTTTGATTTTCTAACATCCCCTTTTTGTTTTAACCGTTCGTTAGAAATTGCTATATGAAGTACCACTGTACTTGCCACCCAATAATATCCTCTTCTGGTATTTGCTACCATATGAGCATTGTATTCGGATATTCCAAGTTTTCTTAATGCCTTGTATTTGGTCCTTGGTTTCTTCCAATATTTCCATATACACATTCGTAGTCTATGTCTTAAGTGATCTCCCATTCCTTGCATAAGAGTTTTCATATCTGCTATTCTAAAGTAGTTTATCCAGCCTCTTATGACCTGGTTAAGCTTTTCAATTTTTTCATCAATAGACAGAGCATCACTTCGACTAGTGATATCCTTTAGCTTTGCTTTAAACTTTTGTACGGATTTTACATGTGGTTTTGGTCTCCAAAGCCCTTTCTTATTATAAAATCCAAAGCCTAGATACTTAATTTCTCTTGGTCTTGCGACTTTACTTTTTTCAGCATTGACAATAAGCCCAAGTTTATTTTCAATATATCTAGTAATTGTTTGCATTACACGATCTGCAGCTTTTTCGCTTTTCACTAAGATTAGACTATCATCTGCATACCTAACGAAGCGAAGCCCTCTTTTCTCTAACTCTTTATCTAATTCGTTTAGCATAATATTAGATAATAAGGGACTTAAATTACCTCCTTGTGGTGTACCAACTTTAGTAGGTTGTACTACTCCGTTTATCATAACACCACTTACTAGATACTTTCTGATTAATGACACGACTCTCCCATCTTTGATAGTTTTCCTTATGATGCCTATTAATTTATCTTGATTTACGTTATCAAAGAATGCTTGCAAGTCTATATCTACTATCCAGTCGTAACCATCATTAAAGTATTCTAATGCTTTTATGACAGCCATTTCACAACTTTTTCTTGGTCTAAAACCATAGCTAGTTTCACTAAACTGTGGCTCGAACAGTGGAGTAATCACTTGCACGATTGCTTGTTGTATTACTCTATCTACTACTGTTGGAATTCCAAGTTTTCTCATTTTACCATTTTCTTTTGGTATTTCGACTCTTCTTACCGGATTAGGTTTGTATTTTAAATTCCTTATTTGTTCTTTGATTTCTTCTTTATGTTGAAATAAATACACTCCTAATTCTTCTACAGTAACACCATCAACTCCACTAGCTCCTTTGTTTTTATAAACCTGCTTATAAGCATTATATAGATTGTTGTTATCTAAGATTTTCTCTAGTAATTCCATACTCGTTTCTTCCTTTCTAATTTCATAATAAAACGAAACATCTTTTATAGGGTTATTTCTTGGATACGCCAACTTTTCCTACGTATTGTCATTCTGATTTTTCACTTCATTGATTTTAGTGTTCGAAACACTATAAATTGTTCAGTCCTTTCTAGTAACTTACTAGTACTATGACTTCGACTGACTTCTTACGATAAACCTTTTTCGACCGACTTTAACAATCCTTGTATGAAAAGTTTTGTACTTATTCGTTCGTAAGACCTCCCGTGGTAAGACATATCACTTTCCTCGTTTAGCCACTTAA
>CALVJI010000009.1 GCA_944332105.1 uncultured Bacilli bacterium | reverse complement strand
TAAGGATAGTGCAAAACAAATTCGTCAAAGACGTAATAAAGGAACTTTAAGTAAAGGAGAAGCTAGCAGAATTAAATCTGTTATCTAGTAAGGTGGTGTAAATATGGCAAGAGTTAAAGGTGGAACTGTTTCCAAAACAAGAAGAAGAAAAGTTTTAAAAGAAGCAAAAGGTTATTTTGGTAGTAAACATAGATTATATAAGACAGCTCAAGAACAAGTTTTCCATAGTGGAGCTTATGCGTATAGAGATCGTCGTCAAAAGAAAAGAGATTTCAGAAAATTATGGATTACACGTATTAATGCAGCTTGTCGTGAAGAAGGAATTAGTTACTCTAAATTTATTAATGGGTTAACTAAAGCTGGTGTAACGATTAACCGTAAAATGTTATCAGAACTTGCTATTGATAATAAAGAAGCATTTAAAGATTTAGTAGAAATAGCTAAAAATGGTTCAGAAAATAAAACGGTAAAAATTGAGAAGAAAGTTGAAAAAGAAGTTGTAGAAGCTAAAGAAGAAAAAGCTGATTATAGTAAACTTACTTTAGCTGAATTAAAAGCAATGGCTAAAGAACAAGGCATCAAAGGCTATTCAACAATGAAAAAAGATGAATTATTAGCTAATTTAAAATAACTATCGGTTAGAAGCTGATAGTTTTTTCTTTGCATGAGGTTTTTTTTGTACTATAATGTAGAAGAAAAGAGGATGAAAGATGTTTATCAAAGGAATTCAAAAAGTAACTTTGCTTGATTATCCGGGCAAAGTGGCTTGTACTTTTTTTACAGCTGGGTGTAATATGCGTTGTCCATTTTGTCAAAATGCTTCTTTAGTTACACATATTGATGAAGAAAGAATTGCTGAAGAAGAGGCTTTAGCCTTTTTAAAAGAGCGAGTAGGTAAATTGGATGCGGTTTGTATATCTGGTGGGGAACCTTGTGTGCAACCAGATTTGAAAAGTTTTTTACGGAAAGTGAAAGAACTTGGTTTTTTGATAAAATTAGATACAAATGGAACTAAACCTTTAGTAGTTCAAGAATTAGTGCATGAAGGACTCATTGATTATGTGGCAATGGATGTGAAAAATGTTTGGGAAAAATACTCCTTGACCTCGGGAAGTACTGGTTTTGTAGACGAGATAAAACAAACAATTACTTTTTTAAAAGAAAGTGGTTTACCTCATGAATTTCGAACGACTGTTGTGCGGGAGTTTCATACTAAAGAAGACTTAGTTTCCTTAGCTAAGATTCTTGCCCCTTCTAATTTTTATTTGCAACAATTTCGACTTTCTGATGATGTTATTAATCCTGATTTACATGCATACGAAAAAGAAGAAATGCAAGAAATTTTAGATGCTTGTCAACAAGTTTCTTCACATGTTTTTTTACGAGGTATTTAATTTACATGTTCGTTTTACACTTATTTTAAAAGCAAAAAATCCTTTAAGAAAAGGGTTTTTTTTGACTTTTTTGAAAAGAATTTTTTCTGTTGCAAAAGTCACACCATATCAAAAAAAAGTTTGATATAATGAACATGGTAAAAGGTAGGAGGATTTATTATGTATCGAGTAAAGAAACGCGATGGCAAGATTGTACGTTTTGACATCCGTAAAATTTGTGAAGCAATGGAGAAAGCTTTTGACTCTGTTCAACGTGAGAGTTGTGACAGTGTTTTAGAGCTTCTTGCTTTAAAAGTAACAGCTGATTTTGAAGAAAAAATTCATGATGGAATTATTGGCGTTGAAGATATTCAAGACAGTGTTGAAAAAGTTTTATCTGATGCAGGATATGCTGATGTGGCTAAATCATATATTTTGTATCGTAAAGAAAGAGAAAGACTTCGTAATGTTAAGAATACGATGATTGATTATAAAAAGATTGTCGATAGTTATGTTAAAGTTGAGGATTGGCGAGTTAAAGAAAACTCAACAGTTACTTATTCTGTCGGGGGTTTAATCTTAAGTGAAGCTGGAGCAGTTACAGCTAACTATTGGTTAAGTGAGATCTATGATGAAGAAACTGCTAAAGCTCATCGAGATGCAGATATTCATATTCATGATTTATCAATGCTTACTGGTTATTGTGCTGGTTGGAGTTTAAAGCAACTTATTCAAGAAGGATTAGGTGGAATTGAAGGAAAGATCACTTCTAGTCCTGCCAAGCATTTGTCTACTTTATGTAATCAAATGGTTAACTTTTTAGGAATTATGCAAAATGAATGGGCAGGAGCTCAAGCGTTTTCTTCTTTTGATACTTATTTAGCGCCTTTTGTTAAAGTAGATAATCTATCTTATTATGATGTCAAACAATGTATTCAATCTTTTGTTTATGGGGTAAATACTCCAAGTAGATGGGGGACACAAGCACCGTTTACAAATATTACTTTGGATTGGACTGTGCCTAATGATTTAGCGGAGTTGCCAGCAATCGTTGGGGGCAAAGAAATGGATTTTAAATATAAAGATTGTAAAAAAGAAATGGATATGGTTAATAAAGCATTCTTAGAGATTATGATTGAAGGGGATGCAAATGGTCGTGGTTTCCAATATCCAATTCCAACTTATTCTATTACTAAAGACTTTGATTGGAGTGATACTGAAAACAATCGTTTATTATTTGAAATGACTGCTAAGTATGGTACACCATATTTCTCAAATTATATTAATAGCGATATGGAACCAAGTGATGTACGGAGTATGTGTTGTCGTCTTCGGCTAGATTTGCGGGAATTACGGAAAAAATCTGGTGGTTATTTTGGTAGTGGCGAGTCTACTGGTAGTGTTGGGGTTGTCACGATTAATATGCCAAAGATTGCTTATTTAGCGAAAGATGAAAAAGATTTTTATGAAAGATTAGATCATTTAATGGATATTGCCGCGCGCAGTTTAAAAACAAAAAGAACGGTTATTTCTAGTTTGTTAGCAGAAGGGTTATATCCTTATACTAAAAGATATCTAGGAACTTTTAATAATCATTTTTCCACGATTGGTTTGGTTGGAATGAATGAAGCCGGTTTAAATGCTCATTGGTTACAAAAGGATATGACACATGAGGAGACTCAACAATTTACTGTTGATGTATTAAACCATATGCGTGAGAGATTAAGTGACTACCAAGAAAAATATGGAGATTTATATAATTTAGAGGCAACACCTGCTGAATCTACTTCTTATCGTTTTGCTAAACATGATAAGGAAAAGTTTCCAGATATTATTACTGCTAATGAAAATGGTACACCTTATTATACAAACAGTAGTCATTTGCCAGTTGGATATACAGAAGATGTCTTTAAGGCTTTAGATATTCAAGATAAATTACAAACGTTATATACTTCAGGAACTGTATTTCATGTGTTTTTAGGGGAAAAATTACCTAGTTGGCAAAGTGCAGCTGCTTTAGTACGAAAAATTGCTGAAAATTATGCTTTACCATATTATACAATTTCACCAACTTATTCTATTTGTAAAGAACATGGATATTTGGCTGGTGAACAAGATAAATGTCCAATTTGTGGCTCATCTGTCGAAGTTTATAGTCGAATTACAGGTTACTATCGTCCAGTTAAAAATTGGAATGATGGAAAGAGTCAAGAATATAAGGATCGTGTAACTTATAAGATAGATGATACAGATGATATGGAATGTAAGAAAGAAGTAGAAAAAAAAACTACTCATGAAGTGAAAAATGCTAGTACAAAAGCGTTGTTGTTTGTAACGAAAACTTGTCCAAATTGTGAGATTGCTAAACGGGCTTTAAATGAGGCAAATATTCCTTATGAAGTAGTGGATGCTGAAGAAGAAGTGGATTTAACTCATGAATTTAAAATTACCCAAGCACCAACTTTAATTACTAAAGAAGGCGAGAAAATTGCCAATGCTTCTAATATTAGTAAATATGCTAGTGAAAGTAAGGTTGTGGCATGATGTATGATATTATCGTTGTCGGTGGTGGGCCTGCTGGGTTAGCGGCCTCCATTTATGCCGCGCGGGCTTTAAAGAAAACATTAGTAATTGAAAAAAGTATTTTTGGAGGACAAATTACCCAAACAACGAAAGTAGAAAATTATCCCGGTTTTTTAGAAATATCGGGAATGGAACTTGGTAAAAAGATGGCTCTTCAGGCGAAAAGCTTGGGTGTTGAAAGTGCTTATGGTGAAGTTACTAAAATTTCTAAAGAACAAGATATTTTTACAGTAGTTGTGGGCGAGAAAAATTATCAAAGTTCCGTAGTGATTTATGCGACTGGAGCTAGTCCACGAAAACTACAAGTTCCGAATGAAGAAAAGCTCATTGGTTCTGGTATTAGTTATTGTGCTACTTGTGATGGAGCTTTTTTTAAAGGTAAAACAGTGTGTGTTGTTGGTGGAGGAAATACAGCTATTGATGATGCGCTTTACTTAGCTAATTTGTGTTCTAAAGTTTACATTGTTCATCGAAGAGATTCTTTTAGGGGAGAACCAGTTAAAGTAGAGCTTTTAAAAGAAAAAGAGAATGTTGAAATCATATTAAATGCTACTGTTGAAGATATAGTTGGAACTGATGCTGTTGAAGGTATTTTGCTGATGGTGGAAGGTGAAGAAAAAGAACTTATAGTAGATGGAGTGTTCGTGGCGATTGGTCATGAACCTAATACAAAAATCTTAGATGATTTTGTACCACTTACACCAAATGGTTATATTACAACCAATTTACAACTTGAGACGGCAGTGGCAGGTTTTTATGCCGCGGGTGATGTGCGAGAAAAACAAGTAAGGCAATTAACGACAGCAACAAATGATGGAACGATCGCGGCGATTATGGCCTGTGAATATTTGAATACACGAAAGGATGAATAATCCTTTTTTCTTTGACTTGGTTGACAAAAATGGGGTTTTTAGTATAATAAAAATGCCTTAAGGGGAAATGAATATGAAAGTAATACTTGAACAAAATCGAAGACGAATGGCAGAGATTACTTATTTATTATCTTTGCCTATAGATGAATCATTAGCGGACTCTTTACAAGATGAATATAGAGTTTTGCAAAGAGGAATGGATACTAGGGAAGGTATTCCTTATCAAAAGTATTTTATTTGTGAGGAAGACGAAGAAAAAATGGCAAATTGTATAGCCAATAATGAACGATATATGACGATTGGATTACAGACGGTTTTAGTGGGTCATTTTTTATTACGGGAATATCAAAAGGGAAATTTTCATTTGAATGATATTTCTTCTATACCTAAACATCAATCGATTTTGTTGGATGTATATAATAATGAATCATTAACTTGGTTTGAAAAAAGAGAATTGCGAAAAATTTATAATCATTTTGAAGAAATATATGGCGCTTTTTCTCTGTATGATCTTGAAACAAACGAGGAGATGTCTCTTCTTTCTTTTCTGCGTACATTAGATAAGAAAGAGCAAAAAAAGCTTCTTAAAGTACTCGATGATGAACCTTCTTTTAGTGCTGTTTTAAAAAACATTAAAGAAATTTTGCCAAGTTTCGATCAAGAGAGAGATGGCTTTCAGGCAAAAAAATGGTCAGGTAAAGTAAGTGAATATGGTAAAAATCAAGCAAAAAAGGTTAGTAATTGGTTTAAAAGGCGGCTAAAAAGTCAAGAAAAAGAAACTGATAAGCAAACAGACTATCCAACTTATTTAACGATGAAACATTATGCAGTTAATGAAAAGTTGTTAAGTAAAAGAGAAGAGGATATTACAAATAAAGAGCTTCGAAAATATACAAAAAAAATTCATAAATTAGCACGACAATATGATAAATGTTTAAAGGGAAAGAAGCCGAACGAAGTGTTTACTCCTTTAAATAATGTTTCAGCTTCTTATGTTAAAGAAGCATGCGAGTTAACGGATGAGATGATCCAATATAAAGCGGATGGTTATTTGGATGGTGCAGTTTACTTACAATATATTGAATCATTAAAAGAAAATGCTCATATCACACACTCAAAGTGGGAGACTAGTCGAAATAATCTACATAAGCTTTATCAAAATGCTCAAATTTTTAGAGAATGTATGGCTTCGACTAAAGATCATACTTTAAAAATGGTAGAAGGTTATCAAAAAGTTGTGCGGCGTCTTAAAGTAACAGGGGCTTTGATCGCGGTTAGTGTATCTCTTGTTGCGACTTCTTTACTCGTTCCACATAAAAGGGATAAAGACTTAACAGATGGAACAACTATTGAAACGACAATTGCAAATGAAACGACAGTTCCAGAAGAAACTACTTCAGTTACTTTACCACCTAAAGTAGAGGAAGAGGAAAAAGAAGAGACAAGTGAAATAAATGTATCTTTTACAGCTTTAGATGATTTCTTAGCTAAGACAGAAAATAAAGAAGAATTAGAAATGGTGAAAAAAGCTTTGGAAGAAGTTCAAGTTAAAGTAAATGCAAATTTAGAGGAAAAAGCAGAAATTCAAATTGGAGATTTTGTCACTATTCAAGCAGACGCTAAAGTTTATACGAGTGTCGATGAATTAGTATTAGGAGCAAATGCTCAAACTTCTTATTATGGTGATCAAAAAATTCGAGTAGTTTCTTCTATTGTTTTACAAAATGAGTTGGGAGAAGTTTGTAATGTTTGTGATATGAATGAATACTCTAATTTGATTCTCGCAGGATATCATGTGGTTGGTTATACGGTGATGAATCAATATTCTTTAGAAGAACTAGAGGTGGAAGGAAGATATCAGGCTACGGATGTTATGAAGTTGGTACGAAAATAGTAGCAGTTTTTCCTATCTTGTGATATAATGCTTGATGTCAGAGAGATAGGAGGAATTTTTTTGACTGGTACGGTTTTTAAAAGAATAGGAGCGTATATTTTAGATATTTTGATCGTTTCTATGATTACGACAGTTCTTGCTAATTTCTCTTTTTTGAATCCTAATAAAGATGCGTATTCAGAAAAGTATAATGAGTTAGTAAATGTCTATGAGCAGTATGAAGAAAGCGAGATTAGTGAACAAGAATATAATGAGGCAGCGATTCCCATTTCCTATGAGTTATATCGTTTAAATATTCCTACAGTATTAGTTGATATCGTGTGTATTTTATTATACTTTGGAGTATTGCCATATTTTATGAAAGGACAGACAATTGGGAAAAAATTATTTCAGATCCGCATTGTTAGTGCGAATGATAAACCAGTGAGTTTGGTACAATATTTACTTCGCGCAACAGTGCTTGGTAATGTCCTTATTTCGATTGCTTCCATCTTGATTATTACGTTGATGAATGCAGATAATTTTTATATCGTTTATGAAAATGTCAATTTAGTAGGTTATATTATTATGTACATTACTTTGTTTATGGTTTTAGTACGTAAGGATAATCGTGGTCTTCATGATTTTGTTGCTAATACTAAGGTTGTTTTAACTGAAGAAGAAATGAAAGAAAGACTTGCTAAAATTGAAGAAGAGCAAGCAGTATTAGAAAAAGAATTGGAAGTTAAGCCTAAAACAAAAGAAAAAACGGTGACAGCTAAGACGACGAAAGTTAAGAAAAAAAATAATAAAAAAACAGGAGCTTAAGATACTTTATAGCTCTTGTTTTTGTTTGTAATTTTGGCATTGTAGAATGCTTTCATCATTTTATAGAGTTCATGACAGTCTTTAGTAGAGCAAAGTTCTACAGAGGAGTGCATAGCAAGCTCAGGAATGCCTACATCAATTGAATTTACACTGACATGACGAAGGCTTAATCCGCTTAAAGTAGAGCCACCAACTAAATCATTTTTAGCGGTGATGTCTTGGTAGAGAATTTTATTTTTTTGACACAGATCTTTTAAAATGCTTGAGAAGACTGCATCAGTAGTTGAATTAATTTCTTTAACAATAGCAAATCCTTCATTTAAATGACCTTTACTAGTGATATCCGCGTATTCTGGATGGTTCGGATGAATCGCATGGGTATTGTCTGAACTAATAATCCAAGAATTAGCTAGGGTAGTAGTAATATCTAAATCTTTTAAAACGGCAATTCTTTTTAAAATATCTAAAAGAAAGTTGCTGTCAGCCCCTTCTTTGGTTAAACTGCCAATTTCTTCGTTGTTAAAAGCACAGAAAACAGCAATATTTTTTGGGGTGCATTCTAAGAAGCTTTGGAGGGCTGCATACACACTTGTAATATTATCGATGCGTGGAGAAAGGAGTAATTCTTCATTTTTTCCAAATAAAACAGGTTCGCGATTGTTGTACAAAAATAAATCAAAGTCGCCTAAAGTTTCATCTTTTGTTAGATTTAGTTCCTTAGTTAGGAAGGTTTGCCAACTTTCCTTTTTGTCACTTAAGAAGAACAGGGGTTGTAAATCTGTTTGCATATTGAGATCTAAATTGGAATTTGCTTTATCATTTTGATGAATCGCGACACTGGGAATAGTCGCGACTGTTTTTTTAAGATCAATGATTTGTTCTAGCCACGTATTTTTTTTCTTTATTAAAACACGACCTGCTAGAGATAGTGGTTCATCTAACCAGCCATAATTTAAAAGTCCTCCATAAGGCATGACATTGTATTGTAAGTAATTTTCTTTACAAAAAGCACCATTTGGTTTTAATAGAAGAGACGGTGTATCTAAGTGAGTTGTAATGATTTGAAATGCTTCACTTTTTTGTTTGGGCATTTTGATGGCAATGATACTACCACTTGCACGAGTAACAAAGAATTGATTTTGTTCTGTCCATTCTTCATTTTCTAAGAATTCTGTAAAATGTTTCTCAGTTAGTATTTTTTTAATCGTTTCGATGCAAGTATATGAACAACTGCTGACTCCTATAAACTGTTTTAAATTATTAATATATTCTTTTTTTTCCATAATCATCCCTTTTATAGTGTGAACCATTTTGACGTGGTTATACTTGATTTTTGTATAAAAGTATAGTACAATCAACTTTGTTCGTAAAAAAGAGGTGTTTCTATGAAAAAGACAAAGATTGTATGTAGTATAGGGCCTGCTAGTAATGAAGTAGAAGTTATGGAGCAGATGGTTTTAAAAGGAATGAATGTTGCGCGTATTAATTTTTCACATGCAACTTTAGAAGAAAGAGAAAAAGCTTGTAGTTCAGTACGTGAGGTACGTAAAAGAACTGGTGTGAATGTCGCGATTTTATGGGATACTAAGGGTCCAGAATTCCGGTGTGGAGTGATGGAAAATGATGGTATTTCATTAGTGGATGGAGCGAGCGTTCGCATTGTGAAAGATAGTGTGATAGGAACTGCAGAAAGATTTAGTGTTAATCATCCTGAGGCTTTGGATTCTTTAACAGTAGGGGATGCAATTTTACTAGAAAATGCTAAAATGAAATTGGAAGTTATTAGCAAAGAAGAAGATGGCGTAACTTGTAAAATTTTAAATGGCGGGACTTTAGGTAACCGTAAAAGCATGAGTGTTCCTGGAGTATCTTTGGATATTCCTTATATTAGTGATGTGGATCAGGAAGACATTATTTATGCTTGTCAAAATGGTGGTGAGTTCTTAGCATTATCTTTTGTTAATAAAAAAGAAGATGTTTTAGCAGTTAAAGAAATTTTAAAGGAATATCATCGTGAAGATTTACAAATTATTTGTAAGATTGAAAGTGCTTTAGGAATTCAAAATTTAGAAGACATTTTAAGTGTTAGTGATGGTATTATGGTTGCGCGTGGAGATTTAGGAACGGAAATTCCAAGTGAAATTGTACCAATTGAACAAAAGAAGATGATTAAAACTTGTCGTCGCTTAAATAAAATTTGTATTGTGGCTACAGAAATGCTTGAGACGATGATGCAAAATACTCGGCCAAAAAGAGCAGAGACGAGTGATATTGCCAATGCTGTCTTGGATGGTACGGATGCTGTGATGCTTTCTGGGGAGACGACAGTAGGTCATCATCCAATTGAAACAGTGGAAGCGATGGCTCGTATTTGTGAAGTTACAGAAGAATATGCTGAATTTAGTTATATAGAACAAGTGCGTAAAGTTAAAAATGCTCGAGATGCCATTGCTGTTTCAGTTGTAGATACAGCGAATCGTTTGAACGCTAAACTTATTACGACGGCGACTGTTCATGGTAGAACGGCAAGACTTATTAGTAATTTTCGTCCAGTATCGCCTATTTTAGCTTTAATGCCTGAGGAAAAAGATGGTCGTAGATTAATGCTAAATTATGGAATCTATCCTCAAGTGATGCCACTTATGAGTTCAACAGATGCTGTATTAAATGAAAGCGTGCAAAAAGCTAAAGAGTTTATGCCTTTAGAAAAGAATGATATTGTCGTTATTACAGGTGGTTTTCCAAATACAGACGAAAATCGGACGACAAATCTTATGAAAATTGAAGAAATTGCATAATTATTGACACATAAATGACATTTTACTTGACTTAAAAATAAAATAAATATAAAATAAGTATAGAAATGAGGTATTAATTATGGGAGCAGATATAGGAACTTCTGCAGGTTTCTGCGCACATTCAGCAAACGTTTGGCAAATTGTAGGTTATGTATTATTAGTATTTAAAATTGTTATTCCAATTTTATTAATTATTTGGGGTATGCTTGATTTAGGTAGGGCCGTTGTCGCTTCAAAAGATGATGAAATCAAAAAGGCAACTAAGTCTCTAGCTTATCGGGCAGTTGCCGGTGTTATTATTTTCTTCTTACCAACGATTGTTGGCCTTGTTATGGGCTTCATCTCTAGTTTTGGAGAAGTAGAAGAAGATTGGGATATTTGTCGAACTTGTATTGTTAATCCAAATGGTGAATGTAGTGGTTATGCAGAAGACGTTTGGAATGGTAACTTGTAAAAACTAGTAGAAAAACTAGTTTTTTTTTGTGTTTACTGATATAATGGTTATATTGAGGAAATGTGGGGATATATATGAGGAAGATAAAACTATTAATATTTTTTATGGCTTTATTATTTGTGTCATTGCCAGTTCAAGCAAAAGAAATTACTCAGAGTTGCCGTTATAGTGATGAAAATGAAAGTAATATTGTATATGTCTATATTTTTGATGATAATTCATCTATGGCGTATGTAAAAAAATATAATGGAAATTCAGAAAATGGCAATAGCGGATTTGGAAATTCTGAGGACGCTCAAGGATGGGATGATTTAAATACTTCTTCATGTCCAGCTTATGCCTCTTTGCATAGTAGTTTTGGCTATCAAGTTCATGTTGCTAATGATAGACAACAATTAAATTCTGGAACAGTATTGACTTTAGATACGACTTCGCCATTAGCTGTTTGTTCCTATAATTTAGCTTTGACTGATGGTACAAGTCGTGAGGTACGAATTGAAATTCAAAGGGACGATTTTTTATCTTATTCTCATTTGCCTTATGGTCTTGGAGGAGATTTTTTTGGACCGCTTGGTGGAATTTTGTATTCTTTAAATGGTTACTATTCTTATATGTATTCAAATGGCACATTGACACCAGATTGTCCAGAATTGTATTTTTGTGAAGAAATTTCATCTTATGAATTAAAGTATGATTCTGTTATTTGTAGTAATGGTGAGTCTGCGGTGAGAGTTGAAGGGGAATTTGAAAATGTTTCGAATTCACAAGAAAAAGAAGATCAAAGTAAAAATATTTGTACAAGATATTCTACAGATAGGGTTAATAATCAACTAATTATTGATTTTTATTATGATGTAAACGGTGAGCGAATGTTTTCAGTTAGAGAAAATAATGAAACAGATCGAGGAGCTTCTTCTTATTATGATGGTGTTGTCACTGTCAATAATATTTTGTTTTCTGTAGATCCTAATTTATACGATACATATTGGAATGAAAATACTTGTGAAACTACACCGATATATTTTCAATTCTATAATGGTTCTTCTTCTCACTATGTTATTACTAGTGAAGAACCTGAGACTTGGGAGAATGGTAGTCCTGATAATTCGACGGGATTTGAAGATGATCAAAATTCTGGTATTAGAGATGACGAAGGTGGAAAGTTTGATCCTGATAAACTTTGTGAAAATGGAAACTGTGATATTAGTTTAGATAATTTTTGTGGTGAACCAACTGTTGCGCGAACTCTTAAATTTGTGGGATTATTGCTTTTCATTGCTAAAATTTTAGTGCCTGCGATTATCATTATAATGGGCTTTGTTAATCTGTTTAAAATTATTACTTCTGGAAAAGAAGATGATGCGAAAAAATATGCTAAGACTATTGTTCGGAATATTGTTATAGGGGTTGTTATTTTCTTGGCTCCAACGATTATTCAAATGGTATTTGATGCGGCGGATGATATTATTTCACCAGATAAGCGTAGTGATTTTGCTAATTGCGTTAATTGTATTTTAGATCCAAATGATGAAAGTGCATGTATTATTCGAGAATCAGATTAAATAATAACTAGTTTTTTTATTAAGAAACTGATATAATGAGTTGTAAGGAAAAGTAGGGATTTATGTGAAAAAAATTGGCCTAATTGTTATTTTGTTTTTTCTGTTTTCTTTAAATGTAGAAGCAAAAAGAATTTGCCATTATGAAACAGAAAATGTAGTAGATGTTCGGTGTGATATTTTTGATGATTATACGCAGCAATGTTATGTCGAAACGGATGGGACTGCTTTAGCAAGTTCAAATGCAGAGGATATCTTAAATTGGGATAAAGCTATGTATGGAACTTTTGTGGCTAAGGATTGGGTACAAGAAAATGATGCTTGTCCAGAGTATTTAGTTGTTCGTTTGGGAAGTGGTCTTAATGGGTATCGTCTTTATGCTTATAATTCCTATGATGAAGCAAATAGCGTACTTGATGATTTTAATTCACAAGATTATTATTTAGCTGAATTATATAATGAAGAGACGCTTTCGCGGGATGAAGGAACAGAAGAAGAGGATGCACCTAATTATAATATTGATGATACTTCGATTAGTGATGTTTGTAATATGCCAGAATATCGGAAAACTATGAAATTTTTTGGAACGATTGTGAGTTTTGCTAAAATTGTGGTTCCTTTATTAATTATTGCATTTGGAATTGTTGACTTATATAAAGCCATTACTTCTTCTAAGGATGATCGTATTTTTAAAGCTGTACGTTCAATCATTATTCGTGTAATCGCGGGAGTTGCTATATTCTTATTGCCGGGAATTGTTCAATTTGTTCTTAATATGGTCAATGAATGGTCCCAGTATGAAAACTCATGGTGCTGTTGTACGGATTGCTTATTAAATCCGGATTGTGATACCAATAGTTGTAGTAGTGATTCTTGTAGAATAGAAGGGATGAATTAAAATGAAAAAAGTTGTTATGGTGTTTTTGAGTTTTTTTCTTTTTATGACCGTTAGTAATGCCGCGGCTTATTATTATCAAACCGATGATGGAAACTATATGTTATGTGGTGGAAGAGAACCAGGGTGCTTTGCTATTTCTCAAAATCAAGAAGGGGCTACTTTTCATTTAGGTAGTGAACAAATCATATATGAGGGACACACTTATTATTATGATGACTATGAGCAACAAGAATATTATTCCACTTTATATGGAAATACGAGAATGTTTTATTATATAGATGAGCGAGGACGTTATGTTTTGTGTGATACAGAAGACTCTTGTAGTCGTTATACTTTTGAACAATTAACGAATCGAGGAGCTTCTATTACAACGAATTCTAAAATCGAAATGTATAATGGTGATGGTCCAGGAGATCCAGGTGATGTATACTATTTTAATGCCAGTAAACAAGATGAAGTTAACAATTCACAAACTGGTGATAATGGTAATACGACAACACCGGATAGACCCGATACAGGTAATGACTCTAATGAGACTATTTCTTTAGATGATACAGAATATTGTGGTAAATTAAAAGAACCTTTAAAATTTATTGGACGAATTTTACAAATTATAAAAATAGTTATTCCCTTACTAATTATTGCATTTGGTGTGATTGATCTATTTCGGGCGATTATTGGTAGTAAGGATGATGAATTAAAAAAATCGATTCGTTCTTTGGTGATGCGTTGTATTGCTGGCGTCGTTATTTTCTTTTTACCTACTTTAGTAAGTATTGTATTTTCTTTGATTGATTCATGGGCTAACATTGAAGGAGAATTTAATGCTTGTCAAAAATGTGTATTAAATGTTCGGGAGTGTGAATAAAAATGAATTATTGTAGCGGATTAAGTTCAACTTTTATTATTATTGGACATATTGTACGAATTGCAAAGATTTTTATTCCAATTATCATTATTGGCTTTGGCATGATTGATTTTTTTAAAGCTATTATTGGTTCGAAAGATGATGAAATTAGAAAAGCAATAAAATCTTTAATTATGCGTTGTGTTGCCGGGGTCGTTATTTTCTTTTTACCAGCGTTTATTGATTTGATTTTTAGTTGGGTTGATTCTTGGGGTAACTATCAGGCAAGTTATGATGAATGCTTTAAATGTATTTGGAATGTAAGTAGTTGTATATGAGTAACTGGTTTTTCCAGTTTTTTCTGTTTTTAATGAAATTTAGATAAAAAATTGTTATAATAAAAAATGTAAATAGGTTGTGATTCAAAGTGAAAAAAATAGTATATACTTTTCTACTTTTTCTTTTCTTTTGTTTACAGGTAGAAGCACGAACGATCTCTTTTGATACAAATTGGGAATATGGTTCTTATGCTAAAATTACGGCTGGAACTTCTTTTCTTTATGAAGCAGATATGGCTAATGGGTATACGGTCGCGCTTAATGCAAGCTATGGGACTTTGGGGGATGAAAATATCACGACACTTTGTCATCCTGATGGTTCCTCTACTGTAACTAGTGGGATGAATGCTTTAGGTTCTACGGAGTGTTATGTAGTTTCTAATGGTTCAACTTTTGCAGATGGCGCAGAGGAAAGTGAAGTAACTTTAGAAATGGCTAATATTTTAAAAGACATTTTATTGGAACTTGGATATAATGTGCTCATGATTCGGGATGATAGTACGGTAGAACTAGATGATGTCGCGCGTACAGTAATGGCCAATAATAACGCGGATATACACGTTACTTTTCATTGGGATAGCACTGCTACTAATAAAGGTGTTTTCTTTTTGCAAGTTCCTGATGTTACTAGTTATAAGGTGATGGCTCCGGTAAACGGAATGTGGCAAGAACATAACCAATTAGGAAATGCGATTGCCTTGGCAGTAGAGAGCGCGGGCATTTCTACTTATAATGGTGGGTCTGTGGATATGGATTTGATTCAGACATCTTATTCTACTATTCCTTCTGTTTTTTTAGAATTAGGTGATCGAGCTTCTAACCATGATACCAATACTTTAACTAATATGGCTTATGCTATCGCTGATGGGATCAATTCCTATTTAGGAGTATCTGGTGAAATTCCAATGCCTTCTAATGATATTACTTTTGATGATTGGGATATTAGTGATGTAATGAAAAGTGTGTTAGAAGAAGCACAGGCAAGTTGGCCAGATAAAATTAGTGAAGGTAGAGTTGAAGTTATTAAAGCTGCAGCCTCGCTTGTCGACAAGGGAATTGTTTATCAATATGGAGCTTTGTCTTCTTCGCAAGTTTTATCTAATGCTATTCCTGCTGCAGTGGATTGTTCTGACTATGTTTCATGGGCTTTTTATAATGGTGGTATTACTGATGTTGGGGATAATACGACAGCTGGTTTTACGAGTCATGCTTTATTTGAGCGCATTAATGAAGTAGACTTAGTACCTGGGGATATCGCTTTAAATCGAACAGGAGCAAGTGATCCTTCTTCTAGCAATTACAATCATATTGGTATTTATATTGGAAAAATTAATGGGGAGAATGTTTTTTTGCATTCAGGAAGTAGTGGAGCAGTAACTGGCCCGCAAGTTCGTTATGGAAATGGTAGTTTTAAAATCTTTTATCGATATGTTAACTGGGGTGATAAGCTTGTTTCAACAGGAACTACCAATAAAAAAACGGGGTTAGCTGTTGATCCTTATCCTAATGCTTTTGGAGCAGTACAAATCGATGCAAATTATTTTTCCTGTGATACTTTATTTTATGATGCAGATGGAAATGAAACTACTTTGAAACTTTTCTTTGATGATTTGTTTTTCTTGATCCAGATTGTTACACCTGTGCTTGTGATTATTTTGACGACTATAGATTATATGAAAGCAATTGCTAGTTCGAATGCCGATGCGACTAAAAAAGCAAATGAGCGAACTATTAAACGACTAGTGGTAGGACTACTTATCTTTTTCTTGCCGTTGCTATTAGAAATTCTCTTTGAATTGTTTGGACTTTATAATATTGGAACTTGTGGCATAGGTGATTAAAAAGACTGGTATTCAATAAGTGAATTTGTTATAATAAATGAGAGTGTGAAGAAAATGAAAAAAATACTATATATCTTTATTTTTTTACTTAGCGTATTTCTTATTGGAAATCATGAAGTATATGCTAAAGAAATGTTTATGCAATCTAAAGTTTTTGAAATTCAAAGAACTGATCCTTTTGAAGATGAAGGCATTTTTGATTTGAATGATGATGAAAATACTGCGGATGAAGAAGAATTTAATTGTAAAACTATTTTTGTTGAACGTGAGACTTCATCTGGTGAAATTGTCTATACAGAACTCGGTCAAGCAGTAGATGATTTATTTACATTAATTAAAGTTATAACACCAATAATTGTTATTGCATTATCGACGATGGATTATATTAAAGCTATTGCAAGTTCAAATGCTGATGATATGAAAAAAGCTAATCAAAGAACGATTAAGCGTTTAATAGTAGGTTTAATTGTTTTCTTCTTACCTTTTTTGTTAGAAATTCTCTTTGAATTATTTGGATTATACGATTTGAGTACTTGTGGTGTTGGAACTTAAGGAGGTGTGTTTAAATGAGTAATTTGATTTTGACTGGCAGTTTATTAGGCTGGGTTGGTAGCAAAATTAATACGGCTGTTCAATCGTTCTTTTTATGGATCGATAGTGTTGTTTATTGGTTTGCTTCATCTTGTTATCAGTTGTTTATTAAATTATCTACGGCTGAAATTTTTAGTGATAGTTTTTTTAGTAACTTTGCCAATCGAATTTATGCTATTTTAGGAATTTTCATGCTCTTTTACTTAGCTTATGCTCTTTTAAATGCTATCATTGATCCAGATAAGTTAACTAAAGGAGATAAAAGTGTTTCTAAATTAGCTAGTAATTTTGTTGTTTCTTTAGTAATTATTGGCCTTTTGCCAACCATTTTCTCTTATGCTTATAATTTGCAAAACTTTATTTTATCTGAAAATGTAATTGGAACTTTAGTTTTTGGTACAAAAGCAACAGCAAATGAAGATGGAATGGTACAATTTGGTGATGCCTTATCTTTTACGGTTTTAAATACTTTTATTAATCCTCAGAATTACAATGTATTAATTGCAGATGATTATACTTGGTTTAATTTAAAACAGGATATTATTGAAAACAATGAATATGGGGCCTTAAATGGTTTAGCTGATGCCATTGTTAATGGGGCGAATGTTGTCGAAGAGAATGGTACGAGTAGTGAAACTGTTTATGTTGAATACAAAGTTATTTTATCGACTTTAGTTGGTGTCTATTTATGTTATATTATGATTTCATTTTGTTTGGATTTAGGAGTACGACTTGTCAAGCTTGCTTTTTGTCAATTAATCGCGCCGATTCCTGTTATTATGCGGGCTATGCCAAGTAAAAAGGGAACGTTTGATAAATGGTTAAAATTTACTTTGTCTGTATATTTCGAAGTGTTTGTTCGGGTTGGTATTATTTATTTATCCGTATATTTTATTAATGAAATTGTAAGTAATAATGAATTGATGAATGTTTTTTCTTATTCCGGAGGAGGCATTCAAGGAATGTTAGCTTTAGTTATTATTATTTTAGGAATTTTAACTTTTGCTAAACAAGCTCCAAAAATGATCAGTGATATATTAGGTATTGATACAGGTAACTTGAAGCTTGGTATCACAGATAAGTTGAAAGCTGGTGGATTCTTTGTTGGAGGTGCTATGCTTGGTGCAGGAGCTACAGGATTAGTTCGAAATAGCTATAATGCATTAAACAATGTCGGTAGACATTTAGGACAAAGTGGTACTCGTTTTGAAAACACTTGGAATAATGCTCGAGCTACTGGTGGGATAAGAGGCATTGGTATGCGAGGAGCAGCGATCGGGCGTGGATTAGTTGATGTCGCAGGTACAGCTATTCCATTGATTGGTGGCGCGGCTAGTGCTGCAGCTGGAGCTACTTCTGGTGCTGTTAATGCCTATAAGCCTGGAAAAGATGCAAAGAATTTTAAAGATATGAAAAAGGCAGCTAGTACTGGTGCTAATACTGCTCAAGAAAATAGAATTAATCGTGAAAACTTTAAAGCGGTTAATAATGGTACTGTTGGTGCAGCAAAAACCAGAGCTGTTGGAGTAGCAGATTCGGTAAAAACTTGGGCTACAGGAACTGGTTTTTCTGGAACTATTCTTAATAAAATTAAATTTCGCGATGGCTTAAAGGAAGTTTATGATAATTCTTATAAGGCATTGTTTGAAACTCCACCATATAAAAATATGGATGCCTTATTAAATGATTACAAAGCTAAAAGCAATGCTGGTGTTGCTGAGGTAGATGGACAACCTCTAAAAGATTATATAGATGCAAATGGTAATAGCCAGAAAGGTTTGATAAGTACTCTTGAAGATAAATTGACGCAAATGCGATATGATACTATTCGAAATAATCGTCAAGCTACCGCTTATGCTGTGTATAATATTGCACAGTATATGAAAGATAATCCGAAAGAAGCTCGTGAAGCTGACTTCAATTTAAATGGTATAGATGCAAATGACATCATATTAAAGAATAATGATGTTTATCGTAGATCAACAAATGCACCATTAAGTGAAGCTGAGTTACGTCAAATCTTTGAAGCTGCTGATATGAATGGCAATACGATTATTAATGCACAAGGTGTTGCAACTAAAGGTGTTAAAGCTCAAGTTAAGACATTAAACGATGAAAATAAAGGATTAAAGCAAAGCATTGAGTATAAAGAATATCAAAAACGAGAAGAAGCATCTAAAAAGAAGAAAAATTAGAAAGGGGTAGGACATGGACGAGAACAATTATTTAATTCCGGCTAATACAAAGAAATCTAAATTGATATTAGGTTTCTTCACGCCGATTGATTTAGCTATTTTTGGTACAGGTTGTTTAATAACAGTTATCTTGTTATTTATCTTTCAAGGATTAACTTTTACCATGGCCATTATTGTTTTAATGCCTGCTTTGATTTCTGGTTTCTTAGTTATCCCAGTGCCAAATTATCATAATGTTTTGCAGTTGATTACAAATATAGTTACGTTTATAATGAATAGAAAGAGGTATTATTGGAAAGGCTGGTGTTATAAAGATGGCGAAAAATAAAAAAGAAGAATTAACAAGTAAATGGAGCGAAGACTGGGTCCCTTTAAAAAATATTATGAATGGGATGATTGAGCTAGAAAATGGAGAATATGTTACTGGTGTTAAAATTTCACCGCGTAATATCTTTATCTTAGATCCAGGAACTCGAGATAATGTAATTTATCAGTTAAGAAATTTTTACAATGCGATTAATTTTGAGTTTTGGTTAGTAGTAGCCGATCGTCCGGTTGATATCAACGTTTATTTATCTCAGTTACAAATATTATTTAATAAAGCAACGAATGCTGTTACAAGAAAGTTAATTACTCAAGATATTAATAAAGCCAATATGTTTATGAGTGCCGAATATAATGTTGTAGATACAGAATACTATATTTTGTTTAAGGAAAGAAAAATGGATGTTATTCAAAAGAGACTTCATACCTTAATTAGTAACTTAGCCAATTGTGGATTAAATAGTCAACAAACAAGTAATAATGATTTGCGAGTTATCTTAGATAATTTCTTTAACGGGGGAAGCGCAACTACGTTTAGTGGGATGGTGAGTCCAGAATGAATATAAAAGCACAAATTGCGCCGAAAGGCATTGAATTTAAACCGACTGAATTTATGATGAGTGGGAAGTATTGTACCATTTTAACGATTGTTAGTTATCCTAAATTTATTCAACAAGGATATTTAGCTAATTTAACTAATTTATCTGGTATTAAAATTGTGGCTAAGCATATTCCAATCGAACTTTCTACTTTACAACGAATGATCAACAAGGAAATTGCAGATTTAAAAACACGTTATCAAACTGAACATGATCGGACCATTCAAGAGCGAATTCGTCAAGATTATGAGTCTTTGGAACAATTTATTTCTATGTTAGTAGCTACTCAATCACGGATCTTTGATTTTCAACTTCATGTTCTTATTTCGGCTGATACAAAGGATGAAATGGAAAATAGGAAGATGCAAGTTCGTAATTATTTAGATGCTTTAGGAATGCGTGGAGTTCCTTTGATGTTTGAACAAGAAAAAGTTATTAAATCAATGATTCCAATTTTTCCAAAGCAAGATATCGAAGAGCGGATAGGCGCGCCGATTCCGTCTGTAACGATCGCGGCGATGTATCCCTTTATTTTTGATAGTATTAAGGATCCTGGAAATAGTACTCTTTTAGGTGTTGATTTTTCGGGTGGAGTTATCTTATTTAATCAGTTTTTGTATCAAATTAAAAAGGAAAATAATCGTAATAATGCCAACGTAATTATTTTAGGTGCTTCTGGTAGTGGTAAATCTACTGTGGCAAAGCTTTTACTAAGAAGTCATATTCGAAATGAATATAAGTTAGTATGTATCGACCCTGAAGGTGAGTTAGAAGAAATGACTAATTCTATGGGAGGCGACTTTTTAGACTTAGGTAAAGGTGGCGAGTTCGGGATGGTTAATCCTTTGGAAATTGTTATTGATGCTGATGAAGAAGAGATTAATCAAGGACTTGGTTATACGGTTTTAACAAGAACGATTCAACAATTAAAAGCGTTTATGAAATATTATTCACCGGATATTGAAGAGGATGTTCTGACAATGTTTAGTGAAGTAGTTCAAGATACATATAAACGTTATAAGATTGACTATGATACAGATTATACGAAGTTTACTAGTGAAGATTATCCGACATTTGATGATGTATACGCTACTATTAAGGGACGCTTACTATCTATGACTGAGCGAACTCATGAACGTGATGTTATGGAAAGATTGGAGTTAAAAATTCGTCCATTAGTTAAAGAATTACGCTATTATTTTACTGGTCATACGACGCTAGATATTCAAAGTGATTTTATTGTTTTTAATATTAAGGAATTAATGAATGCTGATGAAAATGTACGAAATGCTTTATTCTTTAATATTTTGAAATATGCTTGGGGCTTATGTTTGGATCCTTCTGTAAATACGATTATGTGCGTTGATGAAGCTCACGTATTACTTGCAACACGTAATGAACTAGGAGCAGAGTTTTTAGCACAGATTCAACGGCGAAGTCGAAAATATAATACAGGAACTATTATTATTACGCAGCAACCAACAGACTTTGCAGCACCTAATGTGCTTGTTCATGGTAAAGCTATTTTCGATAATGCCGCTTATTATATTATTATGGGATTACGAAAACAAGCTACAGATGATTTAGCTAAATTAATTGATTTAAATGAAAGTGAAAAAGATAGCATTAAATACTATAATCAAGGTGAAGCATTATTTGTCTGTGGAAATAGACGGATGCGTATTAATATTATTGTCACGCAAGAAGAGCTTGATTCATTTGGTTCGGGTGGCGGTTTATAAAAATTGAAAAAAGAACAAGAGTATTAAATTTCTTGTTCTTTTTTGCTTTCTATAGATATCAAAAAAAACTATGGTCCTGTAGGTCCTGTAGGTCCAGTAGCACCCGTAGGTCCGGTAGGTCCAGTTGGTCCTGTAGGTCCAGTAGCGCCTGTAGGTCCGGTTGCACCTGTTCCAGTTGGTCCAGTAGGTCCAGTTGGTCCAGTAGCACCAGTAGGTCCAGTTGCGCCCGTAGGTCCGGTAGGTCCAGTGGTTCCTGTTCCTGTTGGACCAGTTGCACCTGTAGGTCCAGTAGCACCTGTAGGTCCAGTGGCTCCTGTTCCTGTTGGCCCAGTTGCACCTGTAGGTCCGGTTGCGCCCGTAGGTCCAGTAGGTCCGGTTGCGCCTGATCCAGTAGGCCCCGTAGGTCCTTGTGGAATTGTTAAATTTAGTGAATAAGCATTTCCGCCTAATGGATTAATCGATGCAGCAGCTGTGCTTCCTGGGGCACCGGTACTAACTGTTCCGATTGTTAAAGTGATGCTTGGTCCCGTAGCACCTGTAGGTCCAGTAGGTCCGGTTGCACCTGTTCCAGCAGGTCCAGTAGCACCTGTAGGCCCAGTAGCACCTGTAGGTCCAGTAGTTCCTATTCCTGTAGGCCCTGTCGCACCCGTAGGTCCAGTAGGCCCTGTTGTGCCTAAACCTGTTGGCCCAGTTGGTCCTGTAATACCTTGTGGACCTGTAGGTCCCGTAGGTCCCGTCGCGCCGGCTGGAATGACAAAATTTAAAATGGCATTTTCATTCGTGCCGGCATTGACAACTGAAGGCGTACTTCCTGGTAATCCCTCGGTAGTTGTTCCAACAGCAATAGTCGCAGGTCCTTGTGGTCCCGTAGGTCCAGTCGGTCCTGTAATGCTTCTTGGACTGCAGCAACAGCCTTGATTCGGATGATTTTTTTGGTAGTCTCGGACATAATCATAGGCTCTTTGGTAATCGCAATTGTTATTCATAACCATACTCCTTTCTCTATAATGATATGAATTTTAGAAAAAAATGCTTGTATTTTTTCATTAAATTACCAGATAAGTATCAAAAGTATGCTGATGATACTTTGAAGGAAACGTGCTTTTAAGAAAGTAAAATAAGAAATGTCGGTGGAACTGATGATTCCTTTGATTTGTAAATGAATCGATAAGCCGCCAAAACTGATGAATAAAATAGCTAAGATTTCTTTCATTTTTAAGGAATAAGAAATATCGATTAAACTGTTTAGACCTTGACTAATTTCTAAAATGCCTGAAATAACTGGTAAATGACTAGGATTAATACATTGATTTACAATTAAAAAAATAGTGATGGTTCCTAAAATAAATAATAAAGTATTCATAGCGTTTTTGATACTATTTGAAAGCATGGTGCCAAAATTTTCTTTTGATTCGGGCATTTTTTCTATATATGTTGTTGTTTTTGGGCGGGTGATGAAGCCAATCAAAAGATTTACTAAATAAGGAAGAACGAGAAGTTTTATGACAGTTGAAGGATTATTCGGAAATATAAGTAAGAGCATCGTAAAGAGAAAAAGGGGATTATTAAAAAAAGAAAAAGAGAGAACATGAGAGGCTTCTGTTGTCGTTAGAAAGTTTTTTTGATGTAAATTTTTAATTAAGTAGGCATTGGTGGGGCTTCCTGAAAAAGTTGCGATGATAAACGCAAATAAGCCATAAGGACTTGTATGAAAGATTTTTTGAAAAAGGGAACCAAAATACTTGCATAAAAGATCTGGTAAATCAAAGTAAATAAAAAGTTCACTAAGTATCATCATGGGAAATAAAGAGGGAAAAAGTTTTGTCAGAAAAAGTTTGCAGCTAAATAAAATGGTATCATGAATGATTTGGCTATTTTTAAAAATAAAAATAGTTAAAATAGTTAAGAGAATTAAAGGTCCTTTATTTTGTTTCATAATAAAATATATGTTATGTAAATAAATTTTATTTTTTAGAAGACGTATAAAAAGAGCTTTTACTTTGAGAATTCAGATTTTGGGAAAAAATCATGAAAAAGAATGTTAAACATTAGTTAAAATGTATACGATTTATAATATTGATAACAAACAAAGATGAACTTTGTTTGTAGCAGTAG
>CALVJI010000008.1 GCA_944332105.1 uncultured Bacilli bacterium | reverse complement strand
AAGTAAGTGGAGGTAGTGATTCACATAGTGGTATTCAAAAATATCAATACAGTAAAAATGGTAGTAGTTGGGTTTCATCCACATCGACAAGCTATACTTTTAGTGGCCTATCGGATGGCACCTACACAGTTTATGCTAGAGCGGTTGATAAAGCTGGTCGAGTAGGTACTAATAAAAGTACAAAAATTACAGTTAGCACAGGTCCAAAAATGAAAAGAGTTAGTTCTTTTATTAAGAGTAGCCAAATTCAAGAATTGAACAGTAATACTTTTGTGTATTTTAACGGCGGACAAAATTATAATGATCGTGGGCATCCTATCACTAACGATGGATATGTAGAAGCAGCAGTTGTAAAAGTTTCAAGTACTGGAACAGTTACTAAAGGAAATTTACTTAAGATATATGATGGTTACGGTGCGCCTATATTAGATGGTTATGAAACAGTTAGAATAAGTGATTCACAGATTGTTTTAGCTGGTGATGGTCATGATGATGGGGGTGGAGTAAGAGCGGCTTTAATAACCGTAAATGGATTTAATATTACCTATTCAAATATGTCAGACCGACTTTCAGAAGCTGGAAGCACGAGAGAGGGAATAGAAATTGTTGCTCATGAAACAGGGAATGATTATGTAACAATTGTTTACAATGATTCGACAATTAATTACAACAATTATCGTAGTCGCCATTACTATTTTTATACAGGAAAACATGATAGTCAAAATAAAATTAGTTCAAATCTTAAAGGAACATATTATTATTTTGCTGACCCATATGGACAAGTAGGCTCCGCAAGATACTATTCTCCTAGTAATAGTTCATTAGGTAGAAAAACATATTCAATTTTAGACATGATTAGTATGAAAAATGGAACACCTGTTGTAGTATGCCATGATCGTGGCAGTCAAACTTCGGAAAATTATGCAGGAGTATACTATAATTTGCATGATTGTTCTAATCCGGAAAATAATGCATCAAAGCAAATAATTAAAGCATCAACATATACAGGGTATAGCGAAGGTTTTAAAGAAATCGATCGAATGGGTAATGACAAACTTGTAATTTTAACATATTCAAGATCTTATGATAGAAATACGAAAAAATATAAATATTTAGGTCATTTATTATTTTATAAGAAAGTAAATAATAGTTGGCAATTGAATAAAGTCCTTGAAACTCCAGAAAACAATAAATCCTACGCTGGTTCAGAAGTGAACTACTTTTCTGATGGATATGCTCAATTAATTGGACTAAGTGATAATGGAATGCTTTATAATTCTCCATTAGGATTATATTATATTAGTTGGTAAAGAAAGATAATATAAGGCAACTATTCTTAAAATTTTCATTAAATTTTCACGCAAAAAAGATGTAATTTTCTTTATTTTACAGGGAATTGTGCTATAATTTTACTGGAGGAGGAGAAAATGAAAAAATTATTTAAGGAACATGACTTACTTAAAACAATTTTAATTTTATTAGTAGTGATTGTTTTAATGACTTGGTTCATTCCTTATGGCGAATTTGGTAGCAGTGCTGTTTTCAGTGAAGGCGAAGTTACACCAATCGGAATCGCGCATCTCTTTTATGGCTTAATTTATTCAATGAATAATTACGCTGTACAAATCGCGTTTATTCTATTAATTGGTATGTTCTACGGTGTAGCAGTAAAAACAGAAGGCTATAAAGCTTTAGTTGCAAAAATAAGTAAAGCTTTTAAAGGTAAGGAAATTCCTTTTGCATTAGCCGTATCTTTCGTTATTACTGTCCTAGCATCTATTTTGAATAATACATATATTTTATTATTCTTCATGCCTTTTATTATTTCAGTTTTAAGAAGAATTGGTTTAGATAAAATAAGTTCTTTTGCTATCACATTCGGTTCAATTTTAGTCGGTATTTTAGGCGCGACTTATGGTACAGAAGGATTTGTTGGTTTTCTAGAATGGGTAATAAACGGTGGTGGCACAGACCTAACAATGTCAACTATGATCGTTGTTCGTGCTGGTGTTTTATTACTTGCCTACATTCTATTTAGTTTCTTTAACCTTATCTACATTAAAAAAATACTTGCCAAAAAAGATGAAAAAGGAAAAAATGAAGTAAAAGTAATCGACGATGCTTTTGCCGTTGAAGAGCCAAAAAAGAAAAATACCAAAACATGGCTTACAGGTTTAGTGCTAATCGTACTATTCATCTTTGCAATTTTAGGTTTCATTACTTGGAATGCAACTGCTAGTGGAACTGAAGTCTTTGGTATTGAAATCTTTGATGACTTCCATGAATGGCTTATGTCTTTGACAATTGGATCTAATGAAGTAGCTATTTTTGAAAGAATTTTAGGTGGTCCATTTGCATATTATGATTATCAATTAGTTCCTGCTTTTGGTAACTGGTATTTATTCACATATGCAATTGTTATCATTATTGCAATGATCATCATGGCTATTGTTTCTAAAATGAAATTTAGTGAATTCTTTGAAAACATGGGCTCTGGAGCTTTAAAAGTAATTAAACCAATTGCTTATTTAGTATTAGCATATACTGCCTTTATCTTCTTATATTGGGTTACATTAACACCAACCCTTATAAATGAAATCGGTAGTCTTGCTAATGGCTTTAATCCGTTTATTTTAACGATCCAAGCTATTGCATCATCTATCTTTAATTCGGATTTTGCTTACATTGGCTATTCACTAAGTACATATTTAGGAAGCTTTACAGGTGCTGAATTAAATCTAGGTGTCGTAATTTTCAGTACGATTTATGGTTTAATTCAATTTGTAACACCAATTAGCATGTTCTTAGTCTTCGGATTAACTTATATGAACATTCCATACAAAAAATGGTTAAAGTATATTTGGAAATTCTTTGTAGGAATGCTTGTATGTTTATTGGTAATTTTTACATTATTAGCCTATTTATAAAAGATTGCTTAAAAAGTGATCTTTTTTTTGTATAAAAATCCTTCTTTTTTTTCATAACTAACATAGGATTAATAAGGAGGATTTTTCTATGTTTCACAATTATGGTTTTGAAGTAGCTACAATATTAAAAAATGCTGAGAATATTCGCTTTAATCTCCGCCATCCCTATGTTGGTACTGAACACCTTTTGCTAGCCATTTTACAAAGTGACAATGAAGTATCCAAAATATTTGCACTTAATGACATTACTTATGAGGCGTTTAAAAATGTTTTGTTAGAAACCGTTGGTCAAGCTTCAACCGAACAAGAAATAAACCTTTACACTCCCATGTTAAAAAAAGTAATTGAAATTGCAAATATGGAAGCTATGGATAATAACAAAGGAGTTGTGACTCCTAGTCACTTAGTTTTAGCTTTACTTGAAGAAGGTGAAGGGGTAGCGATTCGCATTTTAATGCAGTTTGACGCATCGATTGACGATTTATATATTGAATTAAAACAAACTTTATCTTCCAAAAACAAAAAAAATAAAAATTTAGAAGTCCTAAAAATAGGAGTTTCAATGAACAATGGCCTTCCTACAGAAAAGACAATTGTCGGTCGTGACCGGGAAGTCGACTTAATGATTGAAACTTTGCTACGCAAGCAAAAAAACAATCCCTTACTTATTGGCAAAGCGGGTGTTGGAAAAACTGCCTTAGTAGAAGAACTCGCGCGCCGTATCAAATATCATGAAGTACCTAAAGAATTAGATGGGATGGAAATCATTTTATTAGAAATGGGTGCCTTAGTTGCTGGTACCAAATATCGCGGCGAGTTTGAAGAAAGACTACACAAAATCATTAAAGAAGTGATTAGTGAAAAAAATATTATTCTTTTTATCGATGAAATTCATTCCATGGTCAATGCTGGTGGAGCTGAAGGTGCCATATGTGCATCTGATATTCTAAAACCATATCTTGCCCGTGGCGAATTAAAGATCATCGGGGCGACTACTTTAAAAGAATATCATGAATTTTTAGAACAAGATAAAGCTTTAGATCGCCGTTTTGAAAAAATTTTGTTAGAAGAGCCAAATGAAAAAATGATGCAAACCATTTTAGATGCTGTCGTTCCAACTTTTGAAAAATATTATGATATGAAAATTACTGCTAAAAATAAACAAGATTTTTTATATTACAGTGAAAAATACTTATTTAACAAAAGTAATCCCGATCGTACGATTGATTTAATTGATTCCGTATGTGCTCATAAAAAAGTAAAAAAAGCTTCACATGATTCTCATAAAAGCCAAGAAGTATTAGCTAAAATAAGGCGCAAAAAAGTCAAAAGTCTCAAAAAAGGTGATTTTAAAACAGCCTTAAAAGAAGCAATGGATGAAGAAGCTTTGAGAAAAAAAATCGCGACAATTGAAGAACAAGAAAAATTAACAATTACAACTGCCGATATATTAGAAATAATTGAAGCAAAAATGCATGTATGGATTCAAAAAGATGAAGAAGAGTTGTTCCAAACTTTACATGATGAGTTACATACAAAAATCTTAGGTCAAGAAGAAGCATTATCTAAAATCGTTGAAAGTTTTCAAATAAACAAAGAAGGAAATTTAAGTTTCTTATTTGTCGGTGGCAGTGGTGTTGGCAAGACAGAAAGTGTCAAGATTATTAGCCAAGTTTTAAAAACAGAATGGATTCGTATTGACATGAGTGAATATACCACTCCAGAAAGTATTTATAAATTAATTGGTTCACCTCCAGGATATGTCGGCTATAAAGAACCCTATATTTTTCAAAAAATCAAAGAACATCCTTATGCTACTGTATTATTTGATGAAATCGAAAAAGCGCATCCTAAAGTATTAAACCTACTTCTTCAAATATTAGATGAATCTTTTGTTACAGACTCTTTAGGGGAAACCATTCGTTTTGACCACACCTATATCTTTTTAACAAGTAATGCGACTCCTAAAGAAAATATTGGTTTCTCATCAACAAAAAAATCTTCTTTAGATCACTACTTCTCCAAAGAATTCCTAGGGCGTATTGATGCAGTTGTCCACTTTAAACCAATTACCAAAAGTGTCGCGTTAGAATATATTACAAAGAATTTAGAAAACAAAGCTATATCTCCAGAAGATTTACTAAATGAATCTGAAATTGATAAATATGGTTTACGAAACTTAAAAAATTTAATTATGAAAAAAAATCGCCAAAAAATCTCTTTATGAAATATTTAGAGATTTTTTTCACATACTACTAAGGGTGATAATATGGCAAATATTCATAGTATGATTACTTTTGGTTTAGTAAATATTCCGGTTTCAGTAGGAACTTTAATTAAAAATAATGATATCTCTTTTTTTCAAGTCCATAAAAAATGTTTAGAAAGAATTAAATATCAAAAATACTGTCCTCATTGTAAAAAAGTATTAAAAGAAAGTGAAATAGAGAAAGGCTATATAAATGATGAGGACGAAATGATTGTCTTTGATCAAAAGGAACTGACAAATTTAAAACCAGAAAATGAAGGAGAAATCGAAATTGTTTCGTTCTTTAATAGTAATGAAATTGATCCAAAATATTATCAAAAGACTTATGTGATTGTTCCTGAAAAAAAGGGAAAAGCCTATTTTTTATTGCGTGATGCGATGCAAAAAATGAAGTGTGTCGCATTATGTAAAACGGTTTTATATAATAAATTTACTTATGCTATACTCCGCATTTCAGAAGACATATTCCTATTAACGACTATTTATTTTGCTGAAGAAGTAAACGACATATCAACATATAAAAGTCCGAAGATAAGTGCAAAAGAACTGGAATTAGCTACATCTCTAATAAAAAAAATGACCGCGCATTTTGAACCTCAAAAATACAAAGACGAGTATCATGAAAAAGTGTTAAAAGCCATCGAACTAAAATCAAAAGGTAAAAAAGTGCCAAAATCAAAGAAAAAAAGTTCTAAAGAAATTGCTTCAATTATGAAAGCTCTAGAAAAGAGTTTAAAAGAATGAATCTTTTTAAAAATCCCTCTTTCAAACCCATGTTACTAACAGAAATAAAAGAGCCTTTTCAAAGTTCAGAATATTTATATGAAGTAAAATTTGATGGTATGCGTGCTTTACTATTTGTAAGTCCTAACTTTTTTCGAATTCAAAATCGCCATGGGAAAGATGTCACTTTTAAGTTTCCAGAATTAAAAGCTATAAAAAAACTTGTTCAAAAACCAGTCATTTTTGATGGAGAAATTGTAGCCTTTTTACATAATAAACCAAACTTTATGCAATTACAAAAAAGAATACAACTAAAAAATAGCCAAAAGATTGAAAAAATCCAAACCAAAATTCCCGTAGTCTTTGTTTGTTTTGATATCTTATATGAAAATAAAAACTTAATTAATGAACCATTGATAAAGCGAAAAAAACATTTAGAAAAATATCCAGATACACCTTATTTTATAAAATCGTTTATTTTTAAAGATGGCATAACCTTATTTCAAAAAGTTCAAAAGTTAGGTTTAGAAGGAATTGTTGCTAAAAAGAAAGATAGTCCTTATGAAATAAATAGTAGATCTGCGAGCTGGTTAAAAATCAAAAATATTCATCAGGATGTCTTTGCTATTGGAGGTTATTCATTTAAAGACACAACCCCCTTTGTTACTTTATATATAGGAGAATTAAAACAAAACAAACTATACTATATCACTAAAGTAGCAATGGCCAAAAAGAATCATTTATTTACGCTTTTAAAAAAAATAAAACAAAAAAAATCTCCATTTGAAGATTTTAATGAAAAAGATATTTACTATGTTCCAATTAAATATTTTTGCTTAGTATCCTACTTAGAGAAAACAGCTCATGGTCTAAGACATCCCGTTTTTAAGGGATTAGTCGATTTTGATTAAAGCTTTTTCAGGACTACACAAACGATCCATCGTTGTTTCTAAAACCACGGCAATATTAAAAAGAACAGGGACACTGATTCCTTTACCCGTTTGATTTTCTAAATTAGCTATATGAGTAGTAGAAATTCCTACAAGTTCAGCTAGTTTAGCTTGAGTAATATTTTCACTAGGATGCGTTAAATTATACGCATTTCGATAAAATTTAATATTTTTTCCAATAATATAGAATATTTCATTTTTTTGATCATCTAAATAAAGTTTCAAAATACATCACCAATTATATTGTATGTTATTAAATAGAATTTGAAAATTAAACCAGAATTATACTTTTTTAATTGAGAGTTATAGAAATATAAACTCTAAGTTATAATTATATAGGCTTTTATCATATATTTTAGATTTTTAAGGATAAAAAATATATTCTTAATTTAAGTTATAACAAGTGTGAGTGTAATAAATAAAAGTAAGCGTGTAGAAAATCTAAAAAAATAAAAAAAGATAGAAGAACAAAAAAGTAACAATCAAATCGAATCATGAATAGAAAATTAGGGAATGCCTTTTTCTCTAATTTTTTTGTAGAAAAAACGCTATTTTTCTCTTGCTTTTACGCAAAGTTTATAGTAAAATCGTCTTTGTATGACGGCAGAGATGTGTGAAGTTACTGATACACTAGGCGGTGTTGCTGGGTTTATTCAGAGAATTTGCATGGAGCAAGTCTATACAAGATATAGGCGAAAGGAGGACATATGTTATGTCAAAGAGTAAAGTTCGCATCAATTTAAAGGCTTTTGATTCTAAAGTGTTAGATTTAGCAGCTGGAAAAATTGTTGAAACGGTAAAAAGATTAGGAGGTACTGTTTCTGGACCTGTTCCTCTTCCAACTGAAATTGAAAGAGTTACAGTTTTAAGAGCAGTGCACAAGGACAAAGATGCTCGTGAGCAATTTGAAAGTCGTACTCACAAGAGACTCATTGATATTTTAGATCCTAGTAAAGAAGTTGTTGATGCTTTAACAAGACTTGATTTACCAAGTGGCGTAGATATCAATATCAAATTATAAGTAAGAAAGGAAAAGAAAAATGAAAGGAATCTTAGGACGCAAAGTTGGGATGACTCAAGTTTTCACTAAAGAAGGCAAACTTATTCCTGTTACAGTTGTTGCTGTTGAAGAAAATACAGTTATGCAAGTTAAAAATGTGGAAACAGATGGGTATAATGCTGTTCAACTTGGCGTAATCGACAAAAAAGAAAAAAATGCAAGTCGTGCGAGTGTTGGCCACGCAAAAAAAGCAAACACTACTCCTAAGCGCTTCTTGAAAGAAATTCGTGATTGCGAAGGGAATTATCAAGTTGGAGACAAAATAAGTGCTGATATTTTTGAAGTAGGCGACGTTGTAGATGTTACTGGAACAAGCAAAGGAAAAGGTTTTGCTGGTTCAATTAAAAGACATGGACAATCTCGTGGACCTACGACTCATGGTTCAAACTATCATCGTGGACCAGGTTCTTTAGGTACAATGTTACCAAAAAGAGTATTAAAAGGTAAAAACTTACCAGGTCATATGGGTGCTGAAACAGTTACAGTTCAAAATCTAGAAATTGTTGAAGTAAACCCTGCTGAGAGCTACATTTTAGTAAGTGGTAACATTCCAGGTGCTAAACATGCCTTAGTATTAATTAAAAGTGCGGTAAAAAATAATCGCAAGAAAAATCCAAAAGAAATCATGACTTATGTAGAAGAAACAGTAGTAGATAATGTAGAGGACGTACAAGAAGAAGCTACAGTAGAAACAGAAGAAACAACTACTGAAGAAAAGTCTGAATAGAATCAAAGAAAGGAAGAAGAAAAATGGCAAAAATTGAAGTAAAAAATTTAAATGCAGAAAAAGTACACGACATTTCTTTAAATGATTCTATTTGGAAAAATGAAGTTCATGAAGATTCAGTAAAGAAAATGATTCGTTTACAAATGGCTGCAATGCGTCAAGGTACACATAAAACCAAAAACAGAAGCGAAGTTTCTGGTGGCGGAAGAAAACCTTGGAGACAAAAAGGAACTGGTCGTGCTCGTCAAGGATCAACAAGAGCAGTTCAATGGGTTGGTGGCGGCATTGCTCATGGTGTTTCACCACGTGATTACAGTTTCAAAATCAACCGTAAAGAAAGAGTATTAGCTCTAAAGAGTGCTTTAGCTGATAAATTAGCAAATAAGAAAGTAGTTATTTTTGAAAACTTAGAAATGCCTACTTTAAAAACGAAAGATTTTAAAGAGCTAATTAAAAAAGCAAATTTAGAAGGAAAAATTTTATTTGTTACAGCGGATGATTGTGAAAACCTATTTATGGCTTGCCGTAATTTAGGATATGCATATCATATTCTTGCAGACGAAATTAATGTGTTAGATATTGTCAATGCTGATACCTTAGTTTTAGATGAAGCTGCTGTTAAAATAATTGAGGAGGGTATTGCACATGCGTAATCCAGACATTATTTTAGGCCCTGTTATTACTGAAAAAAGTTATAAAGGGAATCAAAATGGTGTATATGTATTTAAAGTAGATAAAAGAGCAACAAAGACCCAAATTAAAAATGAAATTGAAAAAGCATTTGGTGTCAAAGTAGAAAATATCAACACTTTAAACACAAAACCAAAAGCTCGTCGTGTTGGCCGTTATGCTGGCAAGACAAAAACTTATAAGAAAGCAATTGTAACCTTAGCTCAAGGTTCATCAATTGAGATGTAAGGAGGATTTCTATGGCAATTAGAAAATATAAACCAACGACCAATGGACGTCGTGGGATGTCTACTTTAATGAACGAAGAATTAACTACTAGCACGCCAACTAAATCCTTACTAAAGAAGAGTCGTAAAACCGGTGGACGTAATAATCAAGGAAAATTGACTGTTCGTCACATTGGCGGTGGAGCCAAAAGAAAATACCGTGTTATTGACTTTAAAAGAAACAAAATTGGCGTTACAGGTCGCGTAGCAACGATTGAATACGATCCAAATCGTAATGCAAATATTGCACTTATTAACTATTTAGATGGTGAAAAAAGATATATCATTGCTCCTAAAGGATTAAAGGTAGGCATGATTATTGAACAAGGTGAAGATGCAGATATCAAAGTTGGTAATGCACTTCCACTTAAAAATATTCCTGTTGGTACAGTTATTCACTGCATCGAACTAAATCCAGGTAGTGGTGCTAGCCTCTGCCGTAGTGCTGGAACTTCTGCACAAATTCTTGGCCGTGAAGACAAATACGTTTTAGTTCGTTTACAATCTGGTGAAACAAGAAAAATCTTAGGAAACTGCATGGCAACAATTGGTGTTGTTGGTAACGAAGATTTTGAACTTGTTAACCTTGGTAAAGCAGGACGTAAAAGACATATGGGTATTCGTCCAACAAACCGTGGTTCTGTAATGAATCCAAACGATCACCCACATGGTGGTGGTGAAGGACGTGCACCAGTTGGACGTAAGAGTCCAATGACTCCTTGGGGTAAACCAGCCCTTGGATATAAAACAAGAAAAAATAAGAAAGCTTCTGACAAACTTATTGTTAGTCGTAGAAAGAAATAATAGGAGGGAAATATGGCAAGAAGTTTAAAAAAAGGACCTTTCGCTGATAAACATTTATTAGACAAGGTTGAAAAATTAAATAAAGATAATAAAAAAGAAGTTATTAAAACATATTCTCGTCGTTCTACAATCTTCCCTAGCTTTGTTGGTCACACATTTGCTGTTCATAATGGACATGAATTTATTCCTGTATACGTAACAGAAGAAATGGTTGGACATAAATTAGGAGAATTTTCTGCAACTCGTAAGTTCGGCGGACATGCAGGTCAGAAGTAGGAGGTAGTACATGGAAACATATGCAATTCATAAAAGTGCTATGGTAGCTCCAAGAAAAGCAAGAATGACCATGGATCTAATTCGTGGTAAAGACATTTCTGCTGCGCGTGCTATCTTAGATACTACAAATACAAAATCAAGTCGTTTAATTCGCAAAGTACTAGAAAGTGCTGTTGCAAATGCAGTAAATAACAATGGGGCAAACGAACGGGACTTATACATTAGTGAATGTATGATTAACCCAGGACCTGTTCTTAAAAGAATCAAATTTGCCAGTCGTGGTAATGTAGATAGAAGAGATAAAAGAACAAGTCATATCATTGTTAAAGTAAGTAATGAAAGAAAAGGAGGCAACAAATAATGGGACAAAAAGTAAATCCAATTGGTTATCGTCTAGGTGTCAATAAAGATTGGGATTCAAGATGGTATGCGAATAAAAAAGATTTTGGAACTACTTTAAATAAAGACCTTAAAATTCGTGATTATTTAAAGAAACATCTTAAAGATGCAGCTGTTGCTTCTATCATTATTGAAAGAAAGAAAAATCGTTGTGAAATCACTATCGAAACAGCTAAACCGGGTGTGATCATCGGTCGTGGCGGTGAAGATATTGATAAACTTCGTAAAGCCCTAGCGCGTTTAGTTAACGAAGACGTTTACGTATCTATCGTCGATGTATCAAAACAAGCAGACTTAAATGCTAAACTTGTTGCAGATAACATCGCGATGCAAATTGAAAATCGTGCACCATTCAGAAGTGCTCAAAAAAGAGCGATTAGAAACACAATGAAAGCTGGTGCTAAAGGTATTAAAACTTTAGTATCTGGACGTTTAGGTGGTGTAGAAATGGCTCGTAGTGAAGGTTATACAGAAGGAACCGTTCCTCTTCATACAATCCGTGCGGATATCGATTATGCTGTTTCAGAAGCTGATACAACTTATGGAAAAATCGGTGTTAAAGTTTGGATTTATAAAGGCGACATCCTTCCAGCTAAAAAAAATGTAAAGGAGCGTGTTCAAAATGTTGATGCCAAAAAGAACTAAATATCGTAAACAACATCGTCGCTCTTATGAAGGTCATGCCAAAGGAAACACAGAACTTCATTTTGGTGAATATGGCTTAATGGCAAAAGAAGGAAACTATGTTAGTGCAAGACAAATCGAAGCAGCTCGTATTGCGATGACTCGTTTTATGAAGCGTGGTGGTAAAGTTTTCATTAATATTTTCCCAGATATGCCAAGAACGAAAAAACCTTTGGAAACTCGTCAAGGTAAAGGTAAAGGTAACGTTGAAGAATGGGTTGCTGTAGTAAAAGAGGGCAAAATCATGTTTGAGGTTTCTGGCGTTAGTGAAGAAATCGCTCGTGAAGCTCTTCGCTTAGCTTCTCACAAGTTACCAGTTAAATGTAAATTTGTTAAAAAGGAAGGTGAAGTATAATGACCGCCCAAGAAATTCGCAAATTATCAAATGAAGAAATATTAGAAAAAATTAAAGATGGCAAAAGCGAATTACTAAATTTGCGTATGCAAAATGCTCGCGGATCTTTAGAAAAACCAGCACAAATCGGCGCCTTAAAAAAAGATATTGCTCGTATGATGACCATTTTAAAAGAAAGAGAAATGGAATCTAAAGGAGGGAACGCATAATGGCAGAAAAAAGAAAACAAGAACTTGTCGGTAAAGTTATCAGTGCAAAAAACGATAAAACTATTACCGTTTTAGTTGAAACGTACAAAAAACATCCATTATATGGCAAAAGAGTAAAATACTCTAAAAAATATGCAGCTCATGATGAAAAAAATGTAGCAAAAGAAGGAGATACAGTAAGAATTAGAGCGACAAGACCTCTATCTAAAACCAAAAGATATGAGCTTGTAGAAGTTTTAATTGAAGCTGTTATTCTATAGGAGGTAACTCATGATAATGCAAGAATCAAGACTTAAAGTTGCTGATAACACTGGTGCTCGTGAAGTATTAGTTATTCGCCCTTTAGGTGGAAGTAAAAGAAAATATGCAAATATTGGTGATGTTGTCGTTTGTACAGTTAAAAAAGCCATTCCAAATGGAACTCTAAAAAAAGGCAAGGTAGTTAAAGCTGTTATCGTAAGAAGTGTTGAAGGTGTTCGTCGTGCTGACGGAAGTTATATTAAATTTGATGATAATGCATGCGTTATCATTAAAGATGATAAAACTCCAGTAGGAACTCGTGTTTTAGGCCCAGTAGCGAGAGAACTTCGTGAAAAAGATTACATGAAAATCGTTTCTCTTGCTAGTGAAGTAATATAGGAGGTTATTATGAAGATTAAAACAAATGATCAAGTACTCGTTTTAGCAGGCAAAGATAAAGGTAAGAAAGGTCGTGTCTTAAAAGCTTTACCAAAAGAAAATCGAGTTATTGTTGAAGGTATTAACCTTGTAAAAAAACATCAAAAACCTAATAATGCGAATGAAAATGGTGGTATCTTTGATATGGAAGCACCTATTCATGTTTCTAATGTTAAAAAAATCGACACTTCAAAAGATAAAAAAGAAAACAAGAAAGATAAGAAAGATTAAGGTGGGAATTTATGAGTACATTTAAAGAAAAATATAATAAGGAAATTATTCCTGCATTAATGAATGAGTTTCATTACGAGAATGTGATGCAAGTTCCTAAATTAGAAAAAATCGTTTTAAATATTGGCGTTGGTGAAGGACATAATGACGAGAAATTTATTGAAGCTGCTCTAAAAGATCTCGAGACAATCACTGGTCAAAAAGCAGTGGTTACAAAAGCTCGTAAATCAATTGCAGGTTTCAAAATTCGTGAAGGTCAACCTATCGGTGTTAAAGTGACTTTAAGAGGAGAAAAAATGTATGTTTTCTTTGAAAAATTAGTTAGGGTTGCTCTTCCTCGTGTTCGTGATTTTAGAGGAGTTAGTAAAACCTCTTTTGACGGACATGGCAATTATACATTGGGAATTAAAGAACAATTAATTTTCCCAGAAATAGAATATGATAATATTTTAAAAATTCGTGGTATGGACATTGTATTTGTTACAACCGCTCATACAAATGACGAAGCAAAGGCATTACTTGCAAATTTCGGAATGCCTTTTAGAGGATAGGAGGACACTATGGCAAAAACTAGTTTAAAAGTAAAACAATCTCGGACACCGAAGTTTAGTACTCGTGCATACACTCGTTGCGAAAGATGTGGAAGACCTCATGGTGTTCTACGGAAATATCATTTATGCCGTATTTGCTTTAGAGAATTAGCAAATGAAGGAAAAATTCCTGGCGTAAAGAAAGCAAGTTGGTAGGAAGGAGGAATTTTAAATGGTACAAGACGTAATCGCGGATATGCTTACCAGAATGCGTAATGCAATCCAATTAAAATATGATACTGTAGAAGTAATCGGAACAAAAATGACTTTAGGTATCGCTGAAATTTTAAAGAAAGAAGGCTATATTACTGATTTTGTTTATGAAAAACATACCAATGGTGATAAGTTAACTTTAACTTTAAAATATGGTGATCGTAAAGAAAGAGTTATCACTGGCTTAAAAAGAATTAGTAAGTCTGGTCTAAGAGTCTATGCAAAAGCTAATGAAATTCCTCGTGTTCTAAATGGCCTTGGAATTGCTATCATTTCAACTTCAAAAGGATTAATGACAGATAAAGAAGCTCGCGAAGCTAAGTTAGGAGGGGAAGTACTTGCCTATATTTGGTAAGCAGATTTATGAGTAGAATAGGAAAACGTAAATTACAAATCCCAACTGGTGTAGAAGCTAGTTTAAATGAACAAATCTTAACTGTTAAAAGTTCAAAAGGAACATTGACATTAACAATTGATCCCCTAATTGAAGTAATTATTGATAATGGTGCGATTGAAACTCGTAAAAAAGAAGATACTCCTCGTGCAAATGTTGTACAAGGAACAATGAATTCTCTAATCCAAAATATGTTAATTGGTGTTAGTGAAGGATATCAAAAAGGTCTTGAAATTGTCGGTGTTGGTTATCGTTTCAATGTTCAAGGCAACAAATTAACAATTAGTGCTGGTTACTCTCATCCTGTTGTTATGACGGCTCCAGAGGGTATCAACATTACATCAGTTTCTAATACAGAAATTACTGTTGAAGGAATTGATAAACAAAAAGTATCTGAATTTGCGGCGAAAATTCGTGAAGTAAGAAGCCCAGAACCTTATAAAGGTAAAGGAATTCGATATAAAGGCGAACACATCCGTCGTAAAGAAGGAAAGAAAGCGGCTAAGTAGGTGAGAATATGATAAAGAAAGAATCAAGAAATGTAATGCGTGAAAGACGTCATGCAAGAATCAGAAAAAATTTAAGTGGTACAGCTCTTGTCCCTCGTTTAAATGTTTTCCGTTCAAACAAGGAAATCTATGCCCAAGTTATTGATGATGAAGCTAATACTACTTTAGTTAGCTCTTCTTCAAAAATTTTAAAAATTAATGGTGGCAATGTTGAAGGAGCCAAACAAGTAGGAAAAGACATTGCTGAAAAATGTAAAAAAGCAAATATTACAAAAGTCGTTTTTGATAGAGGTGGATATCTTTATCATGGACGTGTTGCCGCATTAGCAGATGCAGCACGTGAAAACGGCTTAGAGTTATAGGAGGGAAACAGTATGGCTAGAACACAAAATAATGATCCAAGAAAAAAATTATTAGAAGAAAAAGTAATTAATCTTAGTCGTGTAACAAAAGTTACTAAAGGTGGTAGACATTTCCGTTTCTCTGCAACTGTTGTTGTTGGTAACCGTAAAGGATTAGTAGGAATTGGTACTGGCAAAGCAAATGAAGTTAATGATGCCATTGCTAAGGCAAGCAAAGCTGCTAACAAAAATGTGGTTCGTGTGGCTATTCATGAAAACAGAACGATTCCACATGAAGCAATGGGTAAAGTTGGACGCGCAGTCGTTTTAATCAAACCTGCTATTGCTGGTAAAGGAGTTATCGCTGGTGGTGCAGCTCGTGCTGTCTTAGAACTTGCTGGCGTTAAAGATATTATTTCAAAAAGCTTAGGCAGCAACTCTCAAGTCAATGTTGCTAAAGCTACTCTAGAAGCTCTAAAATCTGTTCGGACACCAGCCAAAATTGCTGCTTTACGTGGTAAGAAAGTGGAGGAGTTATAATATGAAGTTAGAAAATTTACCAAAGACAAAAGAATTAAAAACTGTTAAACGTGTTGGTCGTGGACCTGGTTCTGGAATGGGTAAAACTTCTACACATGGACAAAAAGGACAAAAAGCTAGAAGTGGAGTTAGCATTTCAGCTTGGTTCCAAGGTGGCCAATCTCCTTTATACCGTCGTATTCCAAAAAGAGGATTCAAAAATACTCGTTTTGAAACAAAATATGCGGTTATTAACTTAAATGATTTAGATAAATTCTTCCAAGATGGTGATGTTGTTACACCAGAAGTATTAAAAGAAAGAGGAATTATCAAAAAACAATTAAGTGGCGTGAAAGTTTTAGCAACAGGTGAGTTAACGAAGAAATTGACTGTTAAAGCTCAAAGATTCTCAAGCTCTGCTGTCACTAAAATCGAAAATGCAGGTGGAAAAACTGAGGTGATTTAATATGGCGCGCGGGTCTCTCAAGTTATTTTCTAAGGAAGCTAAAGATTTACGCAAAAGAATATTATTTACCTTACTTGTATTAGGAATATATGCTTTTGGAACAGGCATTACGATCGTCTGGGCAACCCCATGGTTAGGCACTTTAGTTGATCAATTAGACTTCTTAGGTGTTTTTAACTTAATGAGTGGTGGCGGATTTGACCGTTTTGCAATCTTTGGTCTAGGAGTTACCCCTTATATTAATGCATCCATTGTAACGCAATTATTAACAATGGATATTATTCCTTACTTTAAAGAATTAAAGGAACAAGGATATGTTGGCCGCCAAAAAATAAATCGTATCACCCGTTATTTAGGAATTATTCTGGCTTTTATCCAAGCCTATGTACTAACCGTCTTCCTATTAGATGTTCATGATGTTGCTGAAGTCCTAAAAATCACTTTAGTAATGACGGCAGGAACTTCATTGCTTCTTTGGTTAGGCGATCAAATTACAAGTAAAGGTATTGGTAATGGCCAATCTTTACTAATTATGGCAAGTATTGTTTTAAGCTTACCGGCTGTATTTAGTGGCGCTTACAACGCCTTCCTAGGCCCTTCTGCTACTATTACAACTTGGGTCGGTATCCTTCTATTTGGAGTTTATCTATTAATGTACCTTTTAGTTATCGTCGGTATTGTGTGGATAACTCTAGCGGAAAGAAGAATTCCAATTCAATATGCCAATAAAACAGTCAGTGCTTATAAAGAAAAACAATCTTATTTACCATTACGTATCAATTATGCAGGAGTAATGCCTGTAATCTTCGCATCCATGTTACTTACTATTCCTTCCATCGTTGTTACGATTATTGGTAATCAAGATGCCATTAACTTTGTCAATAACTACATTATGTATACCTCTGTTCCAGGATTTATCCTTTATATAGCTTTAATTGTTTTCTTTAGTTATTTCTATACATTTATGGCAATGAATCCAGAGGAAATGAGTAAAGACTTAAATAAAAGTGGTGCATACATTCCGGGCGTTCGTCCGGGTGCGGAAACAACAAAATATATCAGCGATGTTGTCGGCAGACTTACTTTAGTAGGATCTTTGTTTATTGCCATCTTGGCAGGTATGCCTATCTTAATATCTAACTTAACAGGCTTATCACAATCTGTCGCGATTGGTGGAACAGGAATCCTTATCGTCGTAGGCGTTGCCATCGAAACATACAAACAAGTGCAAAGTGGCCTTGTATCTAGAAAGTATTCAAGTAGGAGAAGAAAATAGTGAAGTCAATTATTTTCTTAGCTCCTCCGGCCGCTGGCAAAGGAACATTGAGTGAGTATCTCGTAAAAAAATTTGGTTATGTCCATATTTCCACTGGTGAAATATTAAGAGACTACGCCGAAGAAAAAGAAAGCCTTGCTCATCAATTAGAAAAAGGCGAATATATTGAAGATGATATCATCATTAAACTTGTGACTCAAAAAATTGCCAGCCTGCCTAAAAATACTTTATTCATATTAGACGGTGTTCCAAGAACTTTAAAACAAGCACAAATGCTGGATCCATATCTTCCTTCTAATGTTATTCCTATAAATATCGAAGTCGATCCAAGTATCTTATTAAAAAGAGTTTTAGGTAGAGTAGTTTGTCCACAATGTGATAGAAATTATAATGTCTATTTTAAAGAGTTTAAACCACTTGTAGATAATTTATGCGATGATTGTAAAATTTCTTTAGAAAAGCGCAGCGATGATACCGAAGGATCTTTTTTAAAACGCTATCAAAAATATCAAGAAAGTGTGCTACCAATTATTAAGTTCTATCAAGAAAAAGGAACCCTAATTCGTTTAGAGAATAAAGATGAGGATCAAAATGAATTAATAAAAAAACTAGTGGAGGTAATTGATGACAATTAAAAGTCCTAGAGAAATTAAGTTAATGAAAGAAGCGGGACATATTAATTTTCTAGCTCATCAAGAGATGGAAAAATATATGAAACCAGGAATTACAACCAAAGAAATTGACAAACATATCTATGATTTTGTTACAAACTTAGGTGGATATCCATCCTGTCTCGGTTATGAAGGCTTCCCCGGAAGCGCATGCATTAGCATTAATGATGAAGTAGTTCATGGCATTCCAAGTTCACGCAAATTAAAAAATGGCGATATTGTAAAACTCGATTTTACAGTACGCAAAGCGGGATATGAAAGCGACATGACAAGGACTTATTTAATTGGCGAAGTAAAACCGCGCATCAAACAAATGGTTTTAGATACCGAAGCTGCTTTATATGAGGGCTTGAAAGTTTTAAAGCCAGGTGCTAGAATAGGAGACATTGGGCACGCGATTAGCACTTATGCCCATGAACATGGCCTATCTGTAGTTGAAGCACTAGTTGGACATGGAATAGGCACTGATATGCACGAAGATCCAGAAGTGCCAAACTTTGGCGAAAAAGACACAGGCATCGTTTTAAAAGAAGGCATGGTCCTTGCAATTGAACCGATGTTAAATCTTGGCACCAAAGAAGTAGTAATGTTAGATGATGGTTGGACCATTGTTACGGAAGATGGTAGTCCATCCGCACATTTTGAACATACCGTCGCGATTACCAAAGACGGTTATGAAATATTAACAGGAGAATAAAAATATGGCGAAAAAAAATGATCGAAAAAGCAATTTACAAAGTAAAGATGTTGTAAAACAAAGACCGATTTCTAGTGGTAAATCGGACAAAATTGAAGTGGAAGGGAAAGTAGTAGACGTTTTAAAAGGCGGCGACTATATTGTAGAACTTCCAAATGGTTATACTGTAGAGGCCTACGTTTCTGGTAAAATGCGAGTAAATATGATTCGTATCTTACCAGGTGATACAGTCACCATTGAGCTTTCTCCTTATGACTTAACACGTGGGCGTATTATATGGAATAAAAGATAATGGAGGTAGAAAAATATGAAAGTTAGACCATCTGTAAAACCAATTTGCAAAAAATGCAAAAAAATCAAAAGAAAAGGAAAAGTTATGATTATTTGTGAAAATCCAAAACACAAACAAAAACAAGGAAAGTAGAGGATAGTAAAATATGGCAAGAATTAAGAATATTGAATTACCTAATGAAAAACATGTTTGTATTGGACTAACAGCGATTTATGGTATTGGTAGAAGTTTAGCTAAAACTATCTGCGAAAACGCTGGTGTACCAATTGACCGTAAAGTAAAAGATTTAACTGATGAAGATATTCAAGCATTACGTAAAGAAATCGACAAATATACAGTTGAAGGAGATCTTCGTCGTGATGTTCAAATGAATATCAAAGAAAAAATGGAAATCAACTCTTATCAAGGTGTTCGTCACAAAAGAGGCCTTCCTGTACGTGGCCAAAGAACAAGCAGAAATGCTAAGACTCGTAAAGGAAAAGGTAAAGTAGTTGCTAACAAGAAAAAAGCAGGTAAATAGGAGGTAAGGTACTATGGCATATAATAGAAGAAAAAGAAAAGTTAAAAAGAATATCCCAGAAGGTGTTGCACATATTCATTCAACTTATAATAATACCATTGTAACAATTACAGACAAAGATGGAAATGTAATTAGTTGGGCAAGTGCTGGAACAATCGGTTATAAAGGTTCTAAAAAGAAAACACCTTTTGCTGCTGGAACCAGTGCTGAAGCTGCTGGCCGTGCCGCAATGGAATGTGGAGTTAAAAAAGTAGAAGTTCATGTTAAAGGACTTGGAGCTGGTAGAGAAAACGCCATCCGTCAATTACAAGCAGTGGGTTTAGAAGTAACAAGTATTGTTGATGAAACACCAATTCCTCATAATGGATGTCGTCCACCAAAAAGACCAAGAAATTAGAGAGGAAAGGGATTAAATTATGATTAAATTTGAAAAACCGGATTACAAAATTACAGAATATCAAGATAGCAATCATTATGCAAAATTTGAAATTGAACCATTAGAAAGAGGATTCGGAACAACATTAGGAACAGCACTTCGTCGTGTCATGTTATCAAGCATGCCTGGATGTGCTATTACAACCGTAAAAATTGATGGTGTTTTACATGAATTCCAAAAAATTGATGGTGTTTATGAAGATGTTACAGCAATTGTTTTAAATTTAAAAGGTGTAGTTTTAAAAAATCATACTGATGAACCTAAAACAATGCGTTTAGTGGCTAATGCAGAAGGCCCTGTAACAGCTGGTATGATCGAACATGATCCAGATATTGAAATCGTAAATCCTGACTTTGTAATTTGTAACTTAGTCGAAGGTGGTAAAATTAGCATGGAACTTACTTGCAACAATGGTAAGGGCTATGTAGATTCTAAAGAAAATCAAAAAATGTATGCTGCAGACAAACCAGGTGTTATTGCTATTGACTCTCTTTATAGTCCAGTAGAAAGAGTGTCTGTTGAAGTAGAAAATGCTCGTGTTGGTCATAATGAAAACTTTGATAAACTTATCATGGAAGTAGAAACCAATGGCAGTATTACACCAGAAGAGTGCATGGCTTTAGCAGCTAAAATCTTAATTGAACACTTTAATATTGTAGCAGACCTAAATTCAATAAGTGATGTTGCAGGTCTTATGAGTGAGAAAAAAGTGGATACAATCACTAAAACTCTTGAAACACCAATTGAAGAAATCGAATTTTCTGTTCGGGCTTACAATTGCTTAAAAAGAGCCGGTATTCATACAGTACAAGATTTAATCAATAAAAAAGAAGTGGAAGTTACTAAAATTCGTAACTTAGGTAAAAAATCATTAAAAGAAGTATTAGACAAAGTTGAAGAAATGGGACTTAAGTTCCGCGATTAAAGGAGGTATTTAAAAATGGCTTATAGAAAACTTAGTAGAGATTCAAAAAAGCGCAGAAGTATTCTTGCTGGTTTAACAAAAACTGTAATTTTAAATGGCAGTGTTGTTACTACTGAAGCACGTGCAAAAGAAGTTCGTAAATTTGTGGATAAGTTAATTACCTATGGTAAAAGAGGAACTTTAGTTTCACGTCGAAAAGCATTAGCTTTCGTTCAAAATGATAATGAAGTAGTAAGTAAAATTTTTAATGAACTTGCTCCAAAATATCAAGATCGCATCGGTGGTTATACAAGAATTATCAAAATTACAGAACGTATTGGCGACGATGCTTTACAAGTTCGTTTAGAATTAGTTTAACTCAGAATAGACTCTGAGTTTTTTCTTGCTTTTATATAAACAAACTTGCGAACAACACTATTTTGTAGTAAAATAACTTTCACGTTGAAGAAAGGAAAATAATATGATTGTTAAAAAAATAATAACGAGTAATCCTAGAGACATGTTAGATATTTTAGAGCTTTATTGTATTCAAAAAGAAATATCCTATGTAAAACTTCCAAATGAATTTCATTTTTTAGACTATATTGTCAAACTAGAAGAACCATTAAGTAAAGAAAATGAAGCAATTCCTATATTTAATCCCATAGAAGCTTTAGTGCAAACCCAAGAAGAAATAAAAGAAACTAAACCACTTATAAACACCAAATCTTCTTATTTTAACAAAATGGCAAAACCCGCTCAAAAGCCATTAAACATTAATACAAAAGGTTATCCGAGGCGAATTAGAAAAAGATAAACTTGTCATTTACTGTAAATAGTAGTAAAATACCCTTAAAACTTTATGTAAAGGGGATTTTTTATGAATAAAATTGATAAAAAAGTAGTGGAAGCCATCAATGGTTTAATGACAAAAATATCGGATGAAAGCATGAATTTTTATTTGAAGCGAATGAAAGATTATTTAAGTACTTCCATGTTAGAATCAGACGAGAAAGAGTGTTGTAATATGTTTGACTACTATGGAATTATTGAAGCTTTACTAAGTAATTTAGAATTAAACGATTATGAAAAAGGATATATATTCACACGCTTTTTAAAATACAACTTCTCTATTTTACAAGATATACCTTATACCTTTGTAAGTTTAGATGAAAGTGTAAAACGATTAAGTATAGTAGGAATAAAAAATGAAACAGAAATAAAAGAATGTTTAACCGCTTATTTTGCAGATAAAGAAGCCTATAGTCAAAAAGAACCTCAGCGATATGAACTAATTCATGAACTTTTAATTGAAGGAGAACCAAGACGCCAAGCTGTTGTTTCAGCATATCGCTGTCTAAAAAATTATATGGAAAATCCACAAGAGGTGGATGAAAAATCCTTACAAGAAGCCATGACAATATTAGATATTCCGGATTCTTCTATGCAAAGTTTTATTACTTATCAACAAAATAGTAGAAAACCAGAAAAGAAAAAAATAGAGATCAAAAAAGTGAAAAAAGAAAAAGTAGAACCTCCACAAACTTCTAAAAAACTTTTAAAACAAAGACTAAAAGATTTTTATGATGAGGAAGTAGAAAAAAACTTTGATTATGCTAATTATAACGAATTAATAACCATTCTTGCTTATTTAAATTTTCCAGATAAGCACATTAAAAAAATTATCGATTTTATTTTTACCATGGCCATTCCAAACTTTTACTATTATCAATATATATACCAGAAATATGCCAAAATAAATCCTCAAGATCCTATATTAGAACAAGTCCTTTCTATAGCAAAGCGTATGATGATTTGTGAAGAAGAAGAATATCTAGCTTATAAAAAAGATTTACTCATTTTACTCAAACAAATTGCTAACAACCTTTCTTTTTACAATAACTATTCTTATGATTATGAGCAACTAAAAAAAGTTCGCCAAAAAGATATGTAGAAAATACATATTTTTTATTTTGAAGTTGCTACATAGTGCGATTTTGCGTTACTATTAATATAGTAAGAGTGTAAAAAATAAATTTTAAGATATACTAAACACAGAGGAGTAGTTGAGAATGAAACAAAAAAGAAAAACGATATTTTTATTAGGTATTTTCCTTCTTTTCAAGAAGAGAATAACCGGGTAACAAGTAGTTGTTTAAGTATTTCTTTAACGGATGTAACAGATGGAATTCGTTTAGAAAATGCCTATCCAATTAGTGACGCGGAAGGAATGGAAACTTCACCATATACTTTTACAATCACGAATACTTGTAATACATTCTTATCTTATGAAGTAATACTTGGAGTAACAGAAGAAACAACGATGAATTCAAGTTATATGGCAGCAGTTTTAGACTATAATGCCATTAAAACTTTAGACCAATATGAAGCAAAAACAATCGATGGCTATAAAGAGGGATACATCTTACAAAAGGGAAGTTTATCTCCAGGAGATGAAGTCACTTATAATTTACGTTTATGGATGGATGGGAGTGTAACCAGTTTAGACTCAATGAACAAAAGTTTTCAATCCCAAATTGTAGTAGAGGCACGCTAAGTGAATATAATCCAGTAGACCAAGGCTTCACAAAACTTGCCGATGCAATGTTAGTAAATGAATATCAATCAAGTAGTGTAGAAAGTGCTAAAACTCAAATTGAGTCAAAACAAGCTCCAGATTTTACTCAAACAGCTCCAATTATTGAATGGACAGAAAATCATGCAGGCAATACAACAGAAACCACAGCAACAATGCCACATCCAGATTTAGTAGGAACAGGAGGAATAGCAGCTAATTTAACAAACGAAAATGTATTACCGTTGATTGGAACAAGTTATACATTTAATACAGAAACCGGACAATACACTATAGAAAATCCACAATATTTAGATCCAACAACATTAGATTATGACGGTGATACTACTTATTATTTTTGCAGTGCAGGATTTACCACGAGCTCTAATGATCAAATTACACCATATCAAAATGTATCCAATTGTACAACGATTTATCAAATTGTATCTGCAACAGGTAGTGATGGAACTTCAACTGGATCAAGTGGAACATCTATAAAAACTAAAGTATATCGGATGACTGCTTATGCATATACACAAAGTGAGCAAGAAAGTGATAAATCTGATCGAGGCTTATACATGATGGAAGACCAAGATGGGAAAAGCTATTACTATCGTGGAAGTGTATCTAATAATTACGTACAATTTGCCGGACATTATTGGAGAATTATTCGTCAAAATGGAGATAGCTCTGTTCGTTTACTTTATGCAGGAACAAACGCCAATGCAACAGGAACAGGACTACAAATAGGAACGAATGCCTTTAATACTACAAGAAACAATCCGGGATAGGGTATATGTACGGTAGCACATTCAATACAAGTTATACACAAACTCATGCGAACGAAAATGATTCTTCTATAAAAACAGTATTAGATAACTGGTATAAAACAAATATTGTAGATAAAAACTTAGAGCAGTATATAGCAGATTCAGGATTCTGTAATGATCGAAGTATCTATAGTGGAAGTGATGGAGTAAGTACAACAGCTACTACTTATTTTGGAGGATATAGAAGATATGTCAATCATAATCCACCCCTAATTTGTTCAAATGCAAGTAATGATTTATTTACAGTAGAAAATGAGGATGGCAATCAAGCCTTAGACTATCCAATAGGATTAATCACAGTCGACGAGTTAATGTTAAGTGATCTTGCGGATGGTTATTTAAATAAGCTGTCATACACTTATTCATCCAGTCATTACTGGACAATGTCACCTAGTCCTTTCTACACCGCGACTACGAGTGCAAGCGTGTTCCGTGCTGACTCGACCGGGTTTGCTAATAGCCCCTTTGTTACCAACACGCATGGCGTGCGTCCTGTCATAAATCTTGCCTCTGATGTGGAAATTTCAGGAGGAATTGGGGCGGCAAATGATCCTTACATCTTATCAGTCGAATAATATTATCAGTCATAAATTGAAGATCTGGCTTAATTGCTAGACTTTTTTTGATTTTA
>CALVJI010000007.1 GCA_944332105.1 uncultured Bacilli bacterium | reverse complement strand
GAAGAAAGATGCTTGCTATGGAATACCGATGCTTATCATGAATTAGCCGAATATTTAAAAAAATCTGAGAAATAATGAATAATAAAAGATATAAAGTCTTCATATATCACTCATCTAAGAATCCATGATTTTACAAATAAATATATCAAAAATTCAAAAACTTAAAAGAAAGGATATTATACATTCAGTTACTTTAAATAAGAATTGATTATTATACAAGATGTTGTATGAAAGTTTCAAAATATGTTGTAATTATTGTTTGCGTTATATTTGTCTTTTCTACATGTATATTAATTAAAGAAGTTCAAAAGCAATTGAGTTTAAGTGATAATTTCAATAGCGGACGTGATAATTCATTTTCTAATTGTGAATTAAAAAACTATAACGTTAATATTTTTATATCTGATGATAATGCAGAAGAGTTAATAGAAAATTATATTAAAACTAATTTAAATAGCGATTTTAATAAAAATGATTATACTATATCAATGGAAAATAGCTATATTAAGTATACATACACTCCCAATCAGATAAAAACATCTAATTCATACACTGCTATCATAGAAAATAATAGGATAGTGGATATTAATGAATGTATAGTTGAAGATTTCGATTCATTACAATTTTTAAAAAATGAATCCCTACTTAGTGAAGCAAAACAAAATCAAATCCAATCAGATTTGTTAGATAGTTTTGAAAATGATAATGTAATTATTACAATAATTGATTCTGGACATATTTATAAAAATGGAAAAGTACAATACTATATTATATACAAACAAGAAAGCTCCAAGCAATTACATCTTCGGATATTAAATATTATGATATTGAAGAGGAGAAAGATTAGATATTAGGCCCATTGCATATAGTAATAAGGCCTTTATATAAAAATAGTTGCATAATTTAAAATAGAAAATTGCACTTTATTTTAATATATATTTTTTTAATTATCTAATTTATTTTGCAGATTTTTACTTTTCTTAATTTATTTTATTGTGCTTATCTATATTGTAGATTTTTATTTTTTATTTATTTTATTATGCTAACACTCCTCAGTTTATATTGACGTGGGAGGGGGGGTATTGTGATATAATGGAGTACAGACAAAGTGTCAAGGAAAAAAGATAGTGAGTTGCATTTTTTAATATTTTCAGATATACTATCAGTAGTGAATTCAAAGAATTGTATAGGTGGGTAGATAATATGAAAGAAAATGAAATCGCAATGGAAGAGACAAGTCTGGCATGGCAGTGCAAAAGGGTTATGTATTTAGCCTTTAAAAGAGTATTTGATATTATTTGTAGTTTAGTAGGAATTATGTTTTTAGTTCCTCTTTTAGCCCTTATTAAAATCGCCTATCTTTGTACAGGAGATTTTAAGAGTGTTTTATATTCTCAAGAGCGCATTGGCAAGAATGGGAAAATTTTTCGTTTACATAAATTTAGAACAATGGTTGTCGACGCTGATGAGATCTTAGAAAAATTGCTCAAAGAAAATCCAGATATGCGTCGTGAGTACAAAGAAAATAAAAAGTTAAAAAATGATCCACGCATTACAAAAGTTGGTAAATTTTTGCGCAAATTTTCTTTAGATGAGTTTCCGCAGTTTATTAATGTTTTTTTAGGAGAAATGAGTTTAATTGGCAATCGTCCATATTTGCCACGTGAAAAAAAGGATATGGGCAAATATTATGCGGATATTGTAAAAACGAAACCTGGGATTACTGGTTTATGGCAAGTGAGTGGTCGTAGTGATCTTTCTTTCAAAAGAAGACTAGAATTAGAATCAAAATATTCCAATTCGATTTCGATTCGCATGGATATTAAAATTTTGTTAAATACATTTCTTGCGGTATTTAAAGGGGAAGGTGCAATGTGAAAAAAGTTGTTCTTCTCGTTTTTGTTATGTTGTGCAGTTTTGGTTGTGGTTGCAGTAAAAAAGAATCTGCACCTATAATTGAAGAAGAAACACCGTCTACTGAAGTCACACCACAACCCAAAGAAATAGAAATTATTGATATAGATTCCACAACAAGACCATTAGCCGTTGTTATCAATAACTCGAGTGTCGCGGTTAAAGTTCAAACTGGTTTACAACAAGCATATATGGTTTATGAGTTTCCGGTTGAAGGCTATCAATCGAGATTAATGGCTCTTTATAAAGACATTGATGACTTAAAAATTGGTACCATTCGCAGTGCTCGTCATAATTTTTTAGATTATGCGATGGAACACGATGCTGTTTTTGTTCATTTTGGTTGGAGTCATTATGCTGAAGATGATGAAAAAAATTTAGGCTATGATTACATTAATGGCATTTATGGTGGACCTTTTTGGCGCGAAAACCCGGAAGCCTTAGCGACAGAGCACACGGCTTACACAAGCATTGGTAGAATAAAAGAGTATATGAATATGAAAGGAATGCGTACTACTAGTGATCAAGGCTTAGTTCTAAACTACGAGGTTGCTGGTGTGGATCTTACCACGAAAGAGGGTAGTCTAGTAGCAAATAACGTTCTCATTCCTTATAGTGGTCGTTTAAATACAACTTATGAATATGATAGCGAAAACAAAGTTTACAAACGTTTTGTAAATGGCAGTGCTAACATCGATTATTATACAAAAGAACAATTTACAACAAAAAATATTATTGTTCAAAAAGTGAATACAAAAATGGCCAGTGATAACTATTATTGGGATATTGAAACAGTTGGCAGTGGCGATGGCTACTATATTACAAATGGGTATGCTGTACCTATTAAATGGTCAAAAGAAAGTCGTTCAGCTAAAACAAAATATACATATGTAGATGGAACAGAAATTTTGCTAAACGACGGCAATACATATATTCAACTACAATCAACAAGTCAGAATTTAACAATCAATTAAAAGAAAAATAGGGGAGCAGTAGAGTTAGGAAGTGAAAAAATGACAATTGATATAATTTGTCCTTTATATAATGCAGAAGAATATCTTTTACAATTACATGAGTCTTTTAAAATGCAAGCAAAAGTAAAAATAAATAAAATAACCTATGTTTTAACAGAAAGCAAAGATAAAACAGAACAAATTCTTAAAGAACATAAAATTGCATATAAAAAAATTAAAAAAAATGAGTTTTCCCATAGTTTGACAAGAGAAAGGGAAGCCTTAAAAAGTAAAGCAGATATTATTTGCTTTGTGACTCAAGACGTTGTTATCGAAGATAAATATTGGTTATATTATTTAACAAAAAACATTATGGATGGTAAATGTGCTGCAGCTTTTTCAAGGCAAATATCTAAATACAACAATATTGAGAAGTATACACGTGAAAAAAACTATCCGGATAAATCACGAATTGTGTCTAAGAAAGACATAAAAAAATTAGGTTTAAACACTTTCTTTTTCAGTGATGCTTCCGGTGCCATCAAAACTTCTATATTTAAAGAATTACACGGTTATGATGGCAAAAAACTTCCTATTAGTGAAGATATGTATTTTGCGTATAAATTGATCATGAATGATTATAAAATCGCATATGAAGCAAAATCGATAGTATACCATTCTCATAAATTTACTTTAAAAGAATTATATAACCGTTATAAGCTAACAGGACAGTTTTTTAAAGAAAATAGCTATCTTGACCAATATGGCACGACAAAAGCTGGAGGAGGCCTTGCTAAGTATATCTTGCAAAAAGCCATAAAAGAATGTAATATAAAAGTGCTAGTGCGTTTTCCCTTTGATATGGGGGCAAGACTTATTGGTATGAAGGTGGGTAAGAGATGAAAAAAAAAGAACAGAAAGATTTAACGATTGTCATAGTAAATGATTTTGATTATGTACAAGGTGGTGCAAGTAAAGTTGCGTTAGAAACCGCTAAAATTCTTCATCAAAATGGTTACAATGTGTTTTTTTTCTCTGGAACTCATCAAGAAAATGAATATTTAAAACTTGGTTTTAAAAATATTACTTTAAATATGGAAGAATGTTTAAAAGATAAAAATAAAATTCGGGGAGCTTTAAGAGGGTTGTATAATGTAAAAGCAAAAAAAGAACTGAGAAAGCTCTTAAAAACGTTAGATCCTAATAAAACTATTATTCATGTTCATGGATGGACAAAAACTTTATCATCTAGTGTATTTTCTGTTGCTTTTAAAATGAATTTTAAAGTTGTTTTAACTTTGCATGATTATTTTACAGCATGTCCTAATGGTGGATTTTTCAATTACCCAAAAAATGAAATATGTAAGCTAAAACCACTAAGCTGTAAATGTATTTGTACAAACTGTGATTCGAGAAATTATGTTTTTAAAATGTATAGAGTAGTTAGACAGTTTATTCAAAATAAAGTCTTATATAAAAAAATTGAGAATGTAATTAGTATTTCAGATTTTAGTGAGCGAATTTTAAAACCATTTTTCGATACAAAAGTAAGATTTGTTAGAATTAATAATCCTATAAAAAAAGGAAAAACAAATATAAAACCAGATTTTGAAAAAAATAGCTACTATCTCTATGTTGGAAGAATTTCGAAGGAAAAAGGTGTAGATATCTTTTGCGAAGCAATAACAGCGCTTAATGCATATGGAATAGTAGTTGGAGATGGAGAAGAAAGAGCAAATTTAGAAAAGAAATATCCTAATATTACTTTTGCAGGTTGGAAGAATGATGAAGAAGTTGAGCAGTATATGTTAAAAGCTAAGGCACTTATTTTTCCTAGTCGGTGGTATGAAGGTGCCCCCCTGACTCCTATTGAAGCAATGCGCTTAGGTATTCCATGTATAGTCTCAAACAATAGTGCTGCAACGGATTACATTATTGAAGGCTCTAATGGCTTTATATTTCAAAATTTAGAACACTTAATCTGCATTTTAAAAAACTTCAATATGAAAAAAATGAAAAAAATGATCTATAAAGAAGATTATTATGATCAATTAACAAAATATTATGAAAAAATTCTTTTAGAAAAAAAGTGAGGTGAGAAAAGATTGAAAACAAAATCGAATGAATCAAAACCAAGAAAAATATACAATTGGTTTTATCTTTTAACACTTGCATTTTTGCTTTTTTTTCCAAAAATCAATTTTGTGAATTTTTCTAATATAACAGCTGGTATCAGAATAGAAGATATTTTAATTTTAATATCCTTTCTAATTTATCTATATCATAAATTTATTATTAGAAAAGAAAGAAAAATATTATTAGGAAATAAAATAGAAAAATATTTTTATTTATATATGGGAGTTTGTTTTATTTCAAATATAATCGGCATACTAAATGGCTATATAAGTTTATTTACTTCTTTTATCTACCTGATTAGAAAATTTGAATATTTTGTATTATTCTATGTGGGGTATGATTTATTTAAAGATAAAAATGAAAAATTCTTTAAAATATTTGATTTTGTAGTGATTTATCATTTTATTGTGTTATTGCTTCAAATGAATGGCTTAGTTGGAGGATTTCGATATGGAGATATAACGCATGCTTTTTCAGGAAGATATTTTTCGGTTTTTAATGGCCCTTATGAATTGTCCGCAATTTTATTGTTGATCTTACCATATTATGTTTACAATTTGATAAATAAAAAGAATATTCCTAAAAATATTTTGTTTCTAGTCTTGATATTATTATCTATTTGTTTAACTCAATCAAGAACTTCAATCTTATTGTATTTTGTATGTTTAATTATCATGTTTATGTTTGTAGGAGATTTTTCACGAAAGACAAGAAAAATGATTTTCATAACTTGTATAGGTTTAAGTTTATTATTTGTTATTGGTGGCTTTTGGCGATACATTCCAAGAGTTGATTCGTTAAATTTGAAATCAATTTACAACTCTATTCTGTATTCATGGGAACATAAAAGTATAGATTTATATCAAGAAAATATATCTTTAATACCATTATATCCGTATGGAGATTTAAGTTTTAATATTAGAATCAGATTTTGGATGAGTTTAATTGACGGTTTTATAAAAAACCCTGTATTTGGAATGGGGCTTTCTATTGTAAAAAATTCTGCCGATGGCGCATATATACGTTTACTTGTTGAAAGTGGAATAATTGGTTTTAGCATATGGATGATTCTATGTATTCATATTCTAAAAAAGTTTAACGGCAAATCTGTTATTGATTGCTTCATAAGATACAGTTGGATAATGTTATTACTTGGAGCCATTTTTATCGATTTATTTGATGCTTCGCGTGTAATGCTTTTATATTGGTTTTTCTTAGGAATTGCAACAAAATGGAAGGAACAAAATGAAGAAAATAATAGGTCTTCAAAAATTAAAGTTTTAGAAGTTATAGCTGAGCTAGAGCGCGGTGGGGCTGAAACTCTATTGGTTAATATATTAACTAATATTGATTTAAACAAATTTCAAATAGATTTTCTCTGCTATGGAGATAAACAATTTGATTATGAAAAAGTAATAAAGAAATATAATTCTCAAGTTTTTCGATTATATCCTCCATATCAAATTGGAATGAAAAGACATATCAAAGAAGTTAAAGAATTCTTACAAAAAGAACATTATGATGTAGTTCATGTTCACAATCTTTTTAATTGCGGTCCCGTATTATTTGCAGCTTATTTAGCAAAAGTAAAAATAAGAATTGCTCATAGTCATAATACAGATTACTTAGATGAAGGAAAAATTTCATTTAAGAAAAAAATATATTATATACTAGCAAAATTATTATTAAATGTTTTTTCTACTCAAAAATTAGCTTGTGGAAAACAAGCAGGGAAATTTTTATACTATCCTTGGTGTCATTTTCAAGTAATAAAAAATGGTATACCTAGTGAAAAATATGAGTTCAATGAGAGTGTACAAAAAGAGTATCGCAAAAACTTTCATATTGCAGATGATACTTTAGTATTAGGACATGTTGGAAGGTTTACTGAACAAAAGAATCATAAAGGCTTAATAGAAATATATTCAAAAATTTTAGAAAAAAGATCAAATTGTCTTTTGGTTTTAATTGGTAAGGGTGAAAAAGAAGAAGAAATAAAAAAACAAGTAAAAAAAATGAAAATAGAAAAAAAGGTTTTATTTCTTGGGGTTCGAGAAGACGTAAATAACTTGTACAATATGATGGATGTTTTTATTTTTCCTTCGCTATATGAAGGTTTACCTTTTACAATAGTAGAAGCACAATGTAATGGACTTCCGGTTTATTTAAGTAATACAATAACTAAAGAAGTAGACATGACGGGTTTACTCCATTTTATTTCAAATGATAATATAGAAGAATGGGTTACTAAGATTATTTCAGAAAAGCCAGTTCAAAAACATGCTAAATCTGTCCAAAAGATTATTGACAATGGTTATGATATTACTACTACTGTTAAAGAAATAGAAAAAATATATGAAGGAGATTCTTTATGAAAAAAATAATATTGTTTGATCCAGCCTGTGGGACACGAAATTTAGGAGATTATATTATCGAAAATTCAGTTATGAAGCAAATGGATTTTCTATTTAAAGATTCCTTTGTTGTGAAGTATTCTACACATACTCCGATGACGCATTTATACCAGCTTCTTCATGCTAATTTAGTGTTAAAATCTTGCAAAGAAAGTGATTACAAATTTTTAGGAGGTTCCAACTTATTAAAAACAAATTTGAGACATTTATCTCCTGATTTTAATGTTCATTGGTCAGACAGTTTCTATTATAAAGGAGCTATTTGTATAGGATGTGGAGTAGATAACGAAAAAGAAAAATTTAATTTATATACAAAGCATTTATTAAGAAGGATTCTATCTGATAAATATATCCATTCAGTTAGAGATGATAAAACAAAAAAAATGTTAGAAGAAATGGGCTTTCGTACGATAAATACAGGTTGTCCTACACTATGGGGATTAACTAAAGAATTTTGCAGGCAAATTCCTAAATCAAAAGCAAGTCAAGTGGTTTTTACACTGACTGACTATTGCCGTGATGAATTAAAAGATAAAGAATTCGTTTCTATATTGAAAAAAAATTACGATAAACTTTATTATTGGATTCAAGGAGATCAGGATTTAGAATATTTAAGTAAAATAACAAACCTAGAAGATATTCATTTGATTTCCCCTTCCTTAGAATCATATAAATCATTTTTAGATGAAAATGATGTGGATTACATTGGGACTAGATTACATGCTGGCATATTTGCCATGCAAAGAAAAAAAAGAGCAATAATTATCATTGTAGATAATCGGGCTCGAGACATGAAAAAAACATATCAATTAAATTGTATTGAAAGAGAAGAGATAGAAGAGTTAGAAAATTTAATAAACCAAGAAATCAAAACAGATGTTGATATTAACGAGGCTGCTATTAATGAGTGGAAAAAGCAGTTTAAGGAGAATTAAAAGATGGAAAAAATTATTATTGAAAAAATTCAGATAAAAGAAAATGAGTTAACTTATTTCTATAATGTTACTGAGAAAATTTCTAAGTATTTTATGCCTATTCGGAAATATTCTTTGAAATATGAAATGAATATAGAGAATGTTCCAAAAAGTATTTTAGCTATTCCTTTTATCTGTAATATTTTACCAGTTTCTTGGCTTTTTGATGCAGAAATAGTTGTTGATGAATTGGATGAAAATTTTTATGAATCCATTGTTCCTATAAAAAAATCATATCAAAATATGTACCCAGATCTACATTTTGCGGGGAATTTAAAGTGCAAAAAAATAATTCAAAATAATTATAATGCTTCTAAGATAGCTATGATGTTTAGTGGTGGAGTAGATGCTACAGCTACACTCGTCAAACATATATCAGAAAAGCCAATACTAATTAATTTGCAAGGTTCAGATATTAAATTGAAATATAAAGCCGTTTTAGATAATGTAGAAATAAAGATCCAAAACATGGCAGCGCAATTTTCACTACCAATTACCTTTATAGAAACTGCTTTCAGAGAAGTTTTAAATGAAAAAGAATTGGATGATTTTATTTCAATTGTTAATGATAACTACTGGCACGCATTACAACACGGCATTGCTATTTTAAGTCATGCTGCACCTATAGCTTATTTAAAAAAAATTAAAACATTGTATATTGCAAGTTCTTACACAAAAGGTGATAATGCAAAGTGCGCATCTGATCCAACTATCGATAATTTATTAAAGTTTGCTTCTACTACAATTTATCATGACAACTTTGATTTGACACGAGGAGACAAAATCGAATTGATTAATAAATATTGTGAAGAAAATAATCTATCCTTAAAAATAAGAGTATGTTTTAATGAAAGAAAAGAAGAAAATTGTTGTAAATGTGAGAAGTGTTATCGCACTATTTTTGAAATTATATCCCGAAATGGTAATCCCGAAAATTTTGGGTTTGATTTGCCTCGAAATTTTTTAAGAAAAGCAAAGTTTCATTTTAAATATAAAATTATTTTTAGTCCAGCAGTTATTGTACTATGGAAGAAGATTCAGCAACAATTTCAAAATAATCCTGATTTAAATTGTGACCCAAAATATGTATGGTTTTTAAAATTTGATTTTGCAGAGTCTAATAATTTTATAAAAAAACTATATGCAAATACAAGTCTCTTTGTAAAAAAAATATTGAGAAAGTAATAACGAGGTGATTTTTTTGCAAGAAAAAAAGAATATTAAGATTACGTTTACAGGCGATATAATGTGTGAGGAAGCAATGACCACATATTATTTAGAAAACAAAAATTATAATTTTGACGATATATTTATTTATATAAAAGATTTTTTAAAAGAATCGGATTACATTATAGGTAATTTAGAAACACCAATTGATGATACTCAAAAATATACCAATGATGTTTTTTCTTTTAATACGCCATCAATCTTTTTAGATTCTTTGAAAAAGGTGGGAATTACTCACTTAAGTATTTCAAACAATCATATGTTAGATAGAGGAAATAAAGGATTAAAAGACACTTTATATTCTTTAGAAAAAAAAGGATTTAAAATTGTTGGACTCTATGCCAATAACAGTTATTTTACTAAAATAAAAATAAGGGATTTTGTAATTTCTTTAACTTCTTGCACCTATGGAATTAATTATAATGTACATTATGAAAAAATCAATAAAAAATTAGCAAATAAATTTTTATTTTTAAAAAATCCTAATGAAACTAATGAAACAATATTTAATATACTAAAAACAAAATGGAAGCAAAAACTTAAAAGAACTTTTATATATGATTTATATAAGAAAACTAAAAAGAAAAATGGAATAGAGATTCAGCCATCTATAATTGTCGATGATTGTAAAAAAAGTTGGAAATATGAAGAAAGTTATATAAAAAAAATAAACGAACTTTTAAAATGTGAAAAAAATTGTTCCAATTTAGTTTTTTTATACTCTCATTGTGGAGGGCAATTTAATGTTAAACCAGGAACATTTACAGAAAAGATAATCGCTTCGTTAGATAGAAATAATTATGATGGGTATATTGGTGCTCATCCTCATATTGTACAAGAAATGAAATTTCAAAATAACAAAATGATTGCGTACTCGCTTGGAAATTTTTTGATATATCCAAAGTCTCCCTATTTACGAAACGAGACTTTACCAACGTATGGTATTTTATTACATTTAAACATAGATACTGAATATCCAAATAACTATTTTTATACTTTTTCTATTACAAAATGCGTAATAGAAAATGGTAAAGTTAAAATTTTATTAGTTTCAGATCTTTTAGAAAAAGTAAATACTAAGGAAAAGCAAAAGTTGACAAAGGAATGTTTAAATATTTATAATAGATTTATGGGTACAAATAAAAAAAGAATAAAATTAAAAAAAGAGTACAAGATATAGAAGGTGAAAAATGGAATCAAGAACATCAAAGTCTTTTGTAAATATTTTTTTTGGTTTAGGTCAACAGTTTTTTTCGATTATATTTTCCTTTATAACTCGAACTGTATTCATTCATTACTTATCTAAAGAGTTACTAGGGGTAAATAGTTTATTTGCAAATGTTTTATCGATTTTATCTTTAGCGGATTTAGGATTGGATACTGCAATGATATATAGTTTATATAAGCCATTATCAGAAAAAAATGAACAGAAGCTCAGTGCATTAGTGAATTATTTTAGAAAACTTTACTTAGGTGTTGCTGGAATTATTTTTGTTTTAGGAATAATATTAATGCCATTTTTAAGGTTTTTGATTGGCAAAAATACAAATATAAATGGATTATATATATATTATTTGATTTTTTTAATAGACACATGTATTTCATATACATTAGCTAATCGCTTTGCAATTGTAAATGCAGATCAGAAAAGTTATATTATAAAAAAATACACTCTGTTTTTTAACGCATTAAAGTGTTTTTTGCAATGTTTATCTTTGATTTTATTTAAAAGTTTTCTTTTGTATTTGATAATACAAGTGTTAACCACTTTTTTACTTAATTTTGTGTGTGCTAAAAAGGCAAAAAAATTATATCCTTTTATCAAAAAAGAAGAAGCATTATCGAAAACGGATAAAAAAGAAATTTTTGCTAATATTAAATCCCTTATTTTTTATAAAATAGGTGGTGTAGTATTTGCAAATTCTGATAATATTTTAATATCAGCGATGCTAGGCGTCATAATGGTAGGTATATATACAAATTATTTAACACTAATTAATGCTGTCAATAATATTATTACAATTGCTTTTACAGCAGTTAGCTTTAGTGTTGGAAATTTGATTGCCAAAGAAAGTAAAAAGCAACAATATGCGGTATTTAAAAAATTGAACTTTTTTTCACTTTTTTTATTTGGTATAGCAACAGTATGCTTTGTAGTACTTTTAAATGATTTTGTTTATTTATGGATAGGAACTGATTTTTTATTAAATATGAATGTAGTGGTCGTTATTGCAATCAATTTTTATATGCAGGGTATTTTAAGACCAATATGGGTTTATAGAGATAGTGCAGGATTGTTTAAACAAGTACAGTTTTTACCTTTGGTCACTTCAGCTTTGAATATTGTCTTTTCAATAATATTAGGATTGAAATTTGGTCTTTTTGGTATTTTAGGCGCTACAGTGATTGCAAGAGTACTTTCGAATTTTTGGTACGAGCCATATATTTTAACAAAGCTTTACTTTAAAAACGGTTTTATAGATTACATGAAAAAGCTATTGAAAAATATAATTATTATTAGTATATGTTCGATAATTTTTATTTATATAAATTCACTTGTTTTTTCTTATAATTGGATAAGCATGTTTTTAATGGCCATTATCACTTTCGTAGGCACTCTTATTATATTTATAGTATTTTATCATAAGGAAGAAGAATTCTTATTTTTTAAGTCCTTAATCATAGAAATCACGCAAAAAGTATATGAGAAAGTTTTAAAAAAAGGTAAATAATAATTTCGACTTTTTCGGAATGCAATTCCGAAAAAGTCGAACTTTTTATAGATATAATTATATATATGGGAGAAAATATGAAATATATAAATCGCGCTTTAGAAAAAATTGTTAAAAAAACAATAGGAAATTTTCCTGTTATTGCTATTACAGGCCCAAGACAAGTAGGAAAAACAACACTTTTAGAATATTTATCACAAAACATGTATGAGAAAGTCAATTATGTTTCTTTAGATGACTTGCTTTTAAGAAGTCAAGCCAATGAAGATCCGGAGCTTTTTTTGAGGACACATGAAACTCCACTTATTATTGATGAGTTTCAATATGTTCCAAAACTATTGAACTATATAAAAATTAAGGTTGATGAAATGCGCAAAAACACTTTATTTAAGAATCAAGATTCAAAAACTTTATATTTTTTAACTGGTTCCCAAGTTTTTTCAGCCATGAAAAATATTACAGAATCTTTAGCTGGTCGAATTGCCATTTTAGATCTATATGGTTTATCATCAAGAGAACTTAATGGTTTAGAAGAAAAAATTTTTATTCCAGACATTTCATTGTTAAAAGAAAAGAAGAAAACAAAAAAAGTATCAACATTAGAATTATTCGAAAAGATTATCAATGGTAGTTATCCAGAATTAAATTCCAATTCTTCCTTGAATAGAGAAGTCTTCTATCAAAGTTATATCAAAACATATATTGAACGAGATGTTCGAGATTTAATAAAGGTAAAAGATGAAACAAAATTTATCAAATTTTTGAGTTCAGTCGTAGCCCGTACAGGCTATGAATATAATGCCTCTTTAATAGCAAACGATATTGAAATAGACTCTAAAACTGTTGATGAATGGATGAGTATATTAGTAAATACGCATTTAGTTTTTCTCTTAAATAGTTATTCAAATAATACTGTACAAAGAGTAATAAAGCGTCCTAAAATTATTTTTATGGATACAGGACTTGCTTGCTTTCTAGCTGGATTTTTAACACCCGAAACGTTGGAGAAAAGCTCATATAGTGGTCAAATATTTGAAAATTATATTATCTCAGAAATTATTAAGTCTTATACAAATAATGGGTACGATGCTCACCGTCATCTTTATTATTACCGTGATAAAGAAAAAAGAAAAATCGACCTAATAATAGTATATAATAATGTGGTTTATCCTGTCGAAATTAAAAAGAGTGCGAATCCTGGAAGAGAAGCTTTTAAAAATTTTGAAGTAGTTAAGAAATTCAATTTACAAGTGGGTACAGGTGTAGTTTTATGTATGATAAATGAAATATTGGCACTAGAAGAAGATCGTTATTTTGTACCAATCGAATATATATAGAGAGATTTCTAAAATTCTATGAAAAAAGTCTTTTAATGTAAGATAAAATAATAGTTAAACACGTGAAATTTTAATCATGTGTTTTTTGTTATCGTACATAAATACTTTTCTATAAAATGCGTTGCATATTATAACCTGTTATGTTATCATATACATACAAGAGGGATTCACATGAGAATTATTAAAATCAAACAATTTCTAAAAGAGAAATCTAAAGAATTTTATACAGCTAGAATAAACCAAAACATTCGCTTATTTATAAGGCCAGTTGGTGAATATCCATATAATATTATAGACATTATAGAATTAGAGTTTGTAAGTATAGATGATTCACATTATGGGGAGGGATAATAATGGTTGGTTTTGGCAGTATGTTAAAAGATTATTTAGAATATTATAAAATAAGTCAATCAGACTTTGCAATGCGCTTGGGTATTTCTAAAAAACACATGAATGAAATTTTAAATGGAAATGCCAATTTATCAGAAGAGTTAATTCTAGCAATTAGTCAGATAACTAATATAGATATAAATTTGATTTTATATGCAGAGCGAAGAAAAATGATGAAACAATATCTAAAAGAAAGGTTTAAAAATAATATAGAAATCAAAAAGTTTTTAAATAGTTTTTATTTAAAAGAGCTAGTAAAAAAGAATTGGCTAGTTTTGAAAGATGAAACCTCAAATATTCAAAATAGTATCGATTTATTAGAATATTTACAAATCAAGAACTTCGATCTTTTAGATAATTATATGGAAAATAGAATATTCTTTAAAAAGAAAGATGATGCAAATCAAAGAAAGATTTATTTATGGATCAAACACTGTGATAATCTGATAAAAGATAAAGAAATTAAGGAATATAAAAGTAGTAACATCCCTTTGCTTTTACAAGAGTTAAAAATAGAAAGAAATAGACCTTTTAATAAGGAAAGATTAATACGCATTTTTGAAAATTATGGAATTTACTTAGTAATTGAAGATGCGATTACAGGTACAAAGGCTAGGGGATGTATGGTTGTCAAGAAAAATAATCCAGCAATCTACATGACAAAATATTATAAAGAAAAAGATTCCTTTTATTATGCTTTATATCACGAGATCAAACATGTGAAAACAGATTATAATAAAGCCAAAGCAAAAATTCTTATTGATGATGATGTCGAAAAAACCGCAGATTCATTCGCGTTAAACGAAATGATTCCAGAAAAAATATGGCAAGAGATTTTGGAAAATTATGATCAAAAAGAATTCATCTGTCAAAGAGAACAAATTCCTCTATGCTTTTTATATGGAAGACTTGCTTACACAGGAAAAATTCATTACTCTAGCAAAGAATATAATCGTCATAAAGAAATGATATAATTTTGCATTTTGAGTTAAAACTTCAATTCGCAAAATTTAGTTTTTAAATAAAAATAAGTTTTTTTATAAACAAACATGTACTAAAACTTATATAATTTAACGAAAATTTATCATGATTAGCTTCGAGTTTCAAATAAATATCAGTAAAATCTTTAGCTTTCTTAACATTTAAAATGTTTTGGACCCTTTATTTTCCTGGATTTTTTTACAATTAATAAATTTTGCGAACTGAAGGTCCCGATAGAAAACTACCTTGTCAAAAAGGCGTTTTTATGTTATTATGTATATGGATGAAGAAACCTTCATAAAATAAAAATGGAATACCTAATTTTGAAGCGTTAGGTACTATTCCAAATCTTTTTGTATTAGTACCAACTTATGCAGTTGGTACTATTTTTATTAAAATGATTAACATCACAATAATAAGGAGTATTATGATAGTACAAAGATATTTCTCTGATTTTCTCATAATTTCACCTCCTTCCACTTTTAAAAGTAAAGGAGAATAGTACCCAATCTAACTAAGTATTCCTAAATCGATTATAGCAAACGTTTGTTTTTGAAACAATAATTTATACTAAATTTATGACAATTTAGAAAGCACGCTTGTATAATGACATAATCATTATATGTGTGATAGTAGAATTTTTTTTGACGGAGTCTAAAAAAATTGTCCATTGACAAGTAAAAGTATTTTGGTTAAAATATCTGTATAAACCGATGAAGAAGGAGAGTAAAAATTATTCTTTTTATCAGAGAGTTTGTGGTTGCTGAAAACAAACAAAAGATAATTTTGAAAGAAACTTTGGAGTTGAAGCTAAGGTAAATTAGCTTTCGTATAAGCACTCACGTTACGAGTCATAGAGAAAAAAGTAAGGTGGTACCACGACACGTTCGTCCTTTAGGTATCACCTTTTTTAATTGAAAGAGAGGATGATGAAAATGACGAGAAAAGAATATGCTGATTTTTTATTACCAAATGTAATGCATGATGTAGAATATTATGAGAGTAAATATCCAGAAAGAAACTTGCCTAAAGACGCTATAGTCGTGCGTGTCGCACCTTCTCCAACAGGTTTTGTTCATTTTGGTACAATTTTTCAAGGGAAAGTAAATGAAAACTTAGCCAAAAATTCCCAAGGGGTTTTTATGCTTCGAATTGAAGACACGGATCAAAAAAGAGAAGTGGAAAATGGCATTGAAGAGATCATGGAAGCCTTCAAACATTTTGAAATAGTCTATAACGAAGGACCTATTAGCAAAAGCGAAGAAAAAGGAGAGTATGGCCCATATATTCAAAGCCAAAGAAAAGATATATATCAAGCCTACATTAAATATATGATTGAACAAGATATGGTATATCCATCCTTTACAACAGCTGAAGAACTAGAAACCCTTCGTAAAGAACAAGAAAAAAGAAAAGAAAGAATCGGTTACTATGGACGTTATGCGATCGATCGTAATCTAACCATGGAAGAAGTTATCGAAAAAGTAAAAAACAAAGAAGAATATGTTTTTCGTTTAAAATCACCTGGTCATTTTTCCAACAAGCGTGTTTTTGAAGACCTAGTAAAAGGTGAAGTGGAATTTCCAGAAAATGATATCGATTATATTTTGTTGAAAAGTGATGGCCTTCCAACCTATCATTTCGCTCATGTTATTGATGATCATTTAATGCATACTACGCATATCACAAGAGGTGATGAGTGGTTAAGTAGCTTACCACTTCATATTCAACTATTTGAAATGTTAAAGTTTCCGATCCCAAAATTTGCCCATATCGCCCCAATTATGAAAGAAGAAAATGGCAAGAGAAGAAAAATCAGTAAACGAAAAGATCCTGAAGCTAATGTTTTTGAATTCAAAAAAAGAGGCTTCCCAATCGTAGCAGTTAAAGAATATTTAATGACAGTAGCCAATTCAAACTTCGAAGAGTGGTCTTTTGAAAATCCAGATAAAGATATGGATGAATTTATCATCACTTTTGATAAAATGAATGTATCTGGTGCTTTATTTGATATGGAAAAACTGTTAAATCTTTCTAAAAATTATCTAAGTACTTTGACAGCAGAAGAGGTATATGAAAACTTGCTTCTTTGGGCCAAAGAATTTGATCCAGACTTTGCTACTTTAATTACAGAAGAAAAAGACCGAACAATTAAAACTTTAGATATTGAAAGAAATACAGCGAAACCCCGAAAAGACTTTGCCCTTTATAGTGAAATCAAAGATAATGTTTGGTATATGTATGAAAGTTTATTCAAAGACGTAACCTATGATTGGCAAAAAATAACAGATATAGAAGAAATCAAAAAAATCTTACAAGTCTATATGACAAAATACTACGACAAGAATGATGATAACGATGCTTGGTTTGATAAAGTAAAACAACTTTGTGAAGAATTAGGATATGCTGCGAATATGAAAGATTACAAAAAAAATCCAGAACAATACAAAGGCAATGTCGCGGATGTATCAACCGTTATTCGTGTTGCAGTAACTTCAAGCTCTCAAACTCCAAATTTATGTGATATTTTAAAAATCTTAGGAAAAGAAGAAATAGAACGAAGAATAAATATGTTATAAAAAGAAGTCCAAAAATTATAAGGACTTCTTTTTCTTACGAACCAATTGTTCTTGTCTTCTAGTCGCGTATTTTAAAAGAGTGGGTAGAAAACCTTGCCACGTCATGCGTTTATAAGGATCCATTAACTGTAGGACTTCTAAAAAATGTTCTTTTGGTACTGGATAGAGATCTGTAACTAATAAACAAGTATCAGGTGTAATATCTAAAAATCCCCCAAAAGAAGGTATTTTACCACGGTAGTCATAATAGGCATCATGATATTTAAAAATATAATGATCAACTGGACTCCCTAAAACTTCACCATCAGGAAAAATACTTTGTAAAAAACAGGCAAAATAAAAGCAGTAACCGTCACCCAAAATATTTCGCTCTTCTTTATAAGGACTATCTTTACAATACTTCTGATTATATAAAACCATAAATTTACGTATAACTAATTCGATTAAAATCTCCTCGCTTGTCATAAATTCACTCCCTGTAATTGTTTATATTACTGTTTTTTTTAAGAAATTGCTAGAAAAAACCGAAAAATACTGTATACTATATGTATAGAAGGTGAAAAAATGAAGTTACAAGTAAAAAAAATAATTGAAATATGTGAAGGAACATTGCTTTGTGGAAATGAAGAACTTACCATTAGTTCTTTTTCGAAAGATACAAGAACCATCCAAAAAAACGATTGCTACGTCGGTATTAAAGGTGAAAGCTTTGATGGCAATGCTTTTTATGAAGAAGCTTTTCAAAAAGGTGCAAGTGCTTGTTTATTAGATTCTTTTGAAGGGGCATTACAAGATGAGGATGAAAGAGTGATCATCCTTGTCAAAGATACGGTTATAGCTTTACAAAAACTTGCCACCTATGTGCGAAGTCAATTAAATATCCCGGTCATCGCCGTGACAGGAAGTGTTGGAAAAACAACAACGAAAGACCTTATTGCTTCCCTCTTAAGTCAAAAATATAAAGTGTTAAAATCCCCAGGCAATTTAAACGGTCAAATCGGTTTACCCTTAAACATTTTAAAATATCAAGATGAAGACGTCCTTGTTTTAGAAATGGGCATGAATGATTTTGGCCAAATTGAAACCCTTTCTAAAATTGCTCAGCCAACAATTGCAGTTATAACAAACATTGGCACGGCTCACTTAGGTATTTTAGGTTCTAGAGAAAACATTTTAAAAGCAAAATTAGAAATATTAAGCGGTATGGCAAATGAAACACCTATAGTTTTAAATTATGATAACGATTTATTAAAAGATGTGAAAATAGAAAACCACCCAGTAATTTTTTGTAGCACCAAAGAAAAAATGGATTACTATGCCACCGATATCCACGTAACAAAAGAAAAAACAGAATTTGTAGTACATACACAAAATAAAAAAGAAGTCATAAAATTACCGCTAATGGGGGAGATTTTTGTTAGTAACGCTTTACTAGCTATTGCTGTGGGTTCTTTACTAAATTTAGATCTTGCAACTATGAAACAAGGTTTAGAAAATTTAAATACTCAAAATACTCACATGCAATTTATTTCTTTAAAAAATGGCAGCATTCTAATCGATGATAGCTATAACTCCAATTTAGAAGCACTTGCAAGTGCCCTTAAAACCCTTTTACAATATCCAGGAAACCGTCATATCGCAGTCTTAGGAGATATTTTAGAATTAAATGAATATGCCAAAACCATTCATGAACAAGTTGGAGCTTTAAAAGAAATCCAAAAAGTAGATGCTTTATTCTTACAAGGAGAAAATGCCTATTATATTGGCAAAAGCGCTGAAAAAAATGGCTTGGACTCTCAAAAGATACATTACTTTACAACCAAAGAAGAACTTACTCATGTGCTTTCCTCTTTCTTAAAAGAAAAAGATATCTGTTTAATTAAAGCGAGTAATGGCATGAAGTTCCAAGAAATAGTAGAAAGTCTTAAAAACAATGAAACTATTTAGACGCAAACAAATAGAAAAATATCAAGACTTATGTTCCTTTTTAAAAAAAAATCAAGAAACATTAACGATGATCGAGAACTTTGAAAGATCCTTTCCTCTAAATCTCTTAAGAGAAGACATTGTTAAAACCAATGGTCTTTTACCTGCAATTTTACATTTTTATTTAGAAGATAAAAAAGAATATGCTCGTAAATTAAAAGATAGGGAAGAGCAAAAGGACATTCTAACAAGAATAGATGCTGATGATCTAATCATTAATGAGTTAGAAAATATCATGCCGTTGTATTATAAATTACAATATGCCAAAAAAAATAAAGCGTTGCTTGAAAAAAAATTAGGAATCGAAAATCACACTTTAGAAGAGTCCAATGAAAGTCTATCTTTATAGAAAGAAACTTACAAAGAAAAGTTTCTTTTTTTTGACATTTTCTTGGCACTGCCTTCATCAGAAAAAACTTTATTTATGAGAAGATATGATAAAATAAAAGTAGAATGGAGGGAAGAAAATTGGCAAATCGGATTATTTTGAATGAAACGTCTTATTTTGGTTGGAATGCTAGAGAAAATCTAGGACCAGAAATTAAGGCGCGAAACTTTCAAAATATTTTAGTAGTTACCGATGAAAATTTAAAACAATGTGGTGTTGCCGACCAAGTGATCGAAGTCTTGGAAAAAGAAGGCATAACTTATCATGTATACGATAAAGTAAAACCAAATCCGACAATCAAAAATTGTCAAGAAGGTATCGACTTTTGTCGAAATGTAAATGCTGATGCGATCGTCGCGGTTGGTGGTGGCTCAGTTATTGATACTGCAAAATGTATCGGTATAGTAGTGAGAAATCCAGAATTTTACGATATCAACTCTTTAGAAGGAACAGCTGCGACTAAAAACAAAAGCTTACCACTTATCGCCTTACCAACGACTGCTGGTACAGCCGCAGAAGTGACTATTAATTATGTGATTACGGATGAAGAAAATGTGGTAAAAAGAGTGTGTGTCGATCCTCATGACATTCCAATACTAGCCATCATTGATACAGAGTTAATGGCCGGTATGCCTAAAATGACAGCCGCGGCAACTGGGCTAGATGCTTTAACCCATGCCATGGAAGGTTATATCACAGCCTCTCATTGGGAAATGACCGATATGTTTCATTTACATAGCATGCATCTAACCTTTAACTATTTAGAAGCTGCAGTAAACAAAGACAAAGAAGCCATGGATAAAATGGGATTAAGCGAGTATATAGCCGGCATGGGATTTTCAAACGTCGGTTTAGGAATCGTTCATTCTATGGCCCATCAATTAGGCGCGACTTACGATATCGCTCATGGCCTTGCTTGCGCACTGTTCTTGCCATATGTCTTAGAATGGAATAGTGAAGCATGTCAAGAACGCTTCCGCAAGATGGCCAACGCTTTTGGGCTAGACACACAAGGATTAAGTGATGAAGAATGCGTGACTAAAGTAGTTGCTGCTGTTCGTGACTTAGAAAAACGACTAGGGGTGCCAATGCACTTAAAAGAATTAAATGTCAAAGAAAGTGATTTTGAAGTGATGGCCGAAAAAGCCTTACAAGATCCATGTACATCAGGTAATCCACGAAAAGTTACAAAAGAAGATATTATTGCTTTATTTAAAAAGGCATATTAAAAGAAGGAGTGAATAAGATATGTTAAAAACAAAAGTAGGTTATAGTGAAAATGCTGATGCATATGCATCAGGTGTTGAAACTGCCAAAATGGCAAATGTAATTGAAAACCCTCAAGTAGGACTTTTCTTTACAAGTTGTGTTCAAGACCAACAAAAATTAATGGAAGGAGCAAAAAGTGTTTTAGGTAACGTTCCAATTATTGGTTGTACTTCATCAGCGGCCTTATGTACTCACGATGGCTATTTAAACAAAGAAACTGGTTATTCTGGTATGATGCTTTTCGGCGGTGATTTAGAAGTAGTTACCGCTGGTAGCAAAAAAACAGATGAAAGTCCTCGTGACATTGGCATACGTGTTGCTAAAGAAGCGATTAGCAAATTAAAAGGCCAAGACAAAGAACCAGATTTCTTCTTTATGACAGCTTCACCAGCAAATGAAGAAGATTATATGAAAGGTATTCAAGATGTCATCGGCAATATTCCTGTTTTTGGTGGCAGTGCTGCGGACAATACCGTTGAAGGAAAATGGAGTATTTTAAATGATGGCGAAGACTACTCTGATGGTGTAGCTATTGCAATTTTCTATACAGATGGCCAAATGAAAAACATCTATACAGGTGCTTATCATGAAACTGAAAATGTTGGGGTTATCACAAAAATTTCAGGCGATCGTACCCTTGTTGAAATCGATCATGAACCATCTTTAAAAAAATATGCAGAATGGACTCATAAAGATGTAGAATCATTAAAAGGAAACAACTTATTAACTGAAACCATCTGTGCTCCATTAGGTGTTAAAGATCCAATCGGTAAAGTAATCGCTGTCCGTCACCCAATGTTTGGTAATGATGATTACTCAATGAATATTGGTGCGAATCTAGCAGTCAATACTGCAGTTATTCAACTTACAAATACTCCAGAAGGTATTTTAAAAGCCAATGAAGAAACAATTCGTTCTTTAAATACATTAATGAATGGTGAAGCAAATTCTTATTTCCTAGTTCATTGTGGTGGACGTCGTTTAGGTCTTGCATTATCAGAAATTGAAGATCAAATTTATCCAGAAGTAAAAAAAGTAATTCCAGACAAAGAATTCTTAATGGTCTTTACTTTTGGTGAATATGGTACAGGAGATCATTCATCAAATACTGTGGGTGGCCTATCTCTATCATATACAGGATTTGGAGAGTAATCTATGGCAAAGAATTTAATCGGGTCAAATTGGTGTGATGCTTCAGATGGACGAACTATTAATATTACAAACCCAGCTACAAATGAACTAATTGATACAGTTCCAGAAAGTAGTAAACTAGACTGTGACAAAGCTGTAGAAGCTGCCCTCGCCGGTCAAAAAGAATGGGAAAAAAAGCCGATTCATGAACGAGCAGCGATTTTGATGAAATTCGTCTCTATAATTGAAGCTCATAAAGATGAACTAGCAAAATTATTGAGTGATGAAACAGGTAAACCAATCAAAGAAGCTATCGCGGAGATTGCCAATGTTTCAATCGGTATTCCAGCTTTTTGTGAAATGGCTAAGCATGAATATGGCAAAGTAATTCCTTATGGTCAAGAAAAAGGAAATGAAAAAACATTACAATACACGGTTCAAGCACCATTGGGAGTGGTTGTCGCAGTAATTCCATTCAATTTTCCAAGTGACTTATTTTGCCAAAAAGTTCCTCCAGCTCTTTTAATGGGCAACTCTGTCATTTTAAAACCATCGGCACATAACCCATTAACTCTTACAAAATATGTAGAGTATTTAATTGAAGCAGGTGTTCCAGGTGGCGCAATTAACTTAATCAATGGTAATGGAGGGGAAGCTGTTCAAGCAATGGCAGAAAATCCTCATGTCGCACTAGTGTCTTTAACAGGAAGCACGATCGCTGGCGCAGAAACCATGGCTAAATGTGCTAAAAATATTACGCATGTTATGTTAGAATTAGGAGGAAATGATGCTTTCATTCTACATAAAGATGGAGACTTAGATTTAGCAGTTGAAGAAACCGTCTGGGGTCGTCTTTACAATACAGGGCAAGTTTGCTGTGCTTCAAAACGTTTCTTAGTTCACAAAGATGTGAAAGAAGCTTTTGTGGAAAAACTAAAGGAGCGACTTTCTCATATTCCAGTACGTATGCCAAGCAATCCAGAGGCAACTATTGGCTGCTTAATCAGCGAAGATGCTGCCAAAAAAGTAGAAAGTCAAGTAAATGAAACAGTTTCCTTAGGCGCTAAAGTCGTTTTTGGCGGACGTCGTAAAGGAGCATTCTATGAACCAACAATCCTAGTCGATGTCACTAAGAGTATGCCAGTTGCCAAAGACGAAGAAATCTTTGGACCAGTTATTTCAATTATTGAATATGAAGATTTAGATGAAGCAATTGCCATTGCTAACCAATCAAGCTACGGTCTATGTGGTTGTATCTTCTCTCAAGATCAAAAAATTTGTCAGTATGTAGCGAACAAGCTTGAATGTGGTGGTGTAACAATCAATGGAGCTTCCTTCTTTAGAGCCTTTGAAATGCCATTCGGTGGTTGGAAACACTCTGGCATTGGTAATGAAGGGGTCATGACCACACTTCATGAAATGTCTAGAACAAAAACTATTGTTTTAAAAAATATTTTATAATAAACAGAAAGGTGCCAAATGGCATCTTTTTTTAACAAAAAGTATTGAGATGAGATACGACTTTGTGTTACTATTATTATAGTAAGAGTGTAAAAAGTATAACTTAGAGTGTAAAAAATAAATTTTAGGCTATACTAAACACAGAGGAGTAGTGGATATGAAACAAAAAAGAAAAAAATTTTTATTGGTAATAGGTGTATTAGGTATTTTTACATTTTTAATAGGTATTAGTTATGCATATTGGCTTTTTAGAACGAATCAAACATCTGTAAATACTATTGGTACAAGTTGCTTAAATGTGACGCTTACAGATGTGACTTCAGCTATTAAATTAGAAGATACGTATCCAATTAGCGATGAAGATGGAATGGCTACAACTCCATATACTTTTACAATAACTAATACTTGTGATAGTTTTATTAGTTATGAAGTAATACTCGGAGTAACAGAAGAAACAACAATGAATTCAAGTTATATGGCAACTGTATTAGATTACAATCAAATTAAAACTTTAACAGAATACACAAAAACAGAAGTAGATGGCTACAAAGAAGCTTACATTTTACAAACAGGAAGCTTATCTCAAAGTGATGAAGTAACTTACAATTTAAGAATCTGGATGGATGAAAGTGTAACCAATCTAGACTCAATGAACAAAGACTTTATTTCAAAAATAGTAGTCAGAGCCTCAGTAAGCACATATTCACCAATAGATCAAGGATTCAAAACACTCGCCGATGCCATGTTAGTAAACGAATATCAATCAAGTAGTGTCGAAAGTGCAAAAGCTCAAATTGAATCCAAGCAAGCACCAGATTTTACAAAAACAGCTCCAATTATAATATGGAATGAAAGTCATGCAGGTAATACAACAGAAACCACAGCAACAATGCCACATCCAAGCTTAGTTAATAATGGTGAAGATTACACAGCTAATTTAACAAATGAAAATGTGTTACCCTTAATCGGAACAAGTTATACATTTAATTCGGAGAAAGGACAATATACCATAGAAAATCCGCAATATTTGGATCCAACGACATTAGATTATGGCGGTGATACTACTTATTATTTTTGTGGCTCCGGATTTAGAACAAGTTCAAATGATTTAATTACGCCGTACCAAAATTATGAAAATTGCTCAAACATGTATCATATAGTATCTGTAACTGCAAGTGACAGTACAACTACAGGGCCGGGAGGAACAGAAATTAAAATAAAAATATATCGAATGACCGCTTATGCTTATACTCAAAGTGAGCAAGAAAGTGATCAATCCGATAAGGGTTTATACATGATGGAGGATGAGGACGGCAAGAGTTATTACTATCGTGGAAGTGTATCTAATAATTATGTTCAATTTGCCGGATATTACTGGCGAATTATTCGTCAAAATGGGGATGGTTCAGTAAGACTTTTGTATGCAGGAACAAGTTCAAATGCAACAGATGATAGTTTGCAAATTAAAAGTAATGCCTTTAGTAGTCAAAGAAATAATCCTGGTTATATAGGATTTATGTATGGCGATACTTTTAATAGCAGTTATGCTGAAACTCACGCGAATGAAAATAATTCTTCTATAAAAACAGAATTAGATAGCTGGTATAAAACAAATATTTTAGATAAAGGATTAAGTGGTTATATAGCTGATTCAGGATTCTGTAATGATCGAAGTTTAGATAGCGGTGACGGAATAAGTACAACTTCCTCTACATACTTCGGTAGTTATAGAAGATATATTAACCATAATCCAGGTTTAATTTGTCCACAGCAAAACGACTTATTTACAATTAATAATGCTGCAGATGGCAATCAAGCTTTAACTTATCCAATAGGCTTAATCACAGTCGATGAATTAATGTTAGGTGGTCTATCTTATGGATATTTAAATCGCTTATCTTATACTTATTCTTCGGTTACTTATTGGACCATGTCACCAAGATACTTTGATGCTCCTAGTGTAGGTGTATATGAGTTCTATGCTTATTCAATTGGTTCGGTTGGCTATGATATCGTGACCCGTTCGCATGGCGTAAGACCTGTTATAAATTTAGCACCTGATGTAGAAATAGAATCCGGAATTGGGACAGCTAACGATCCTTACATCGTAAAAGTCGCGTGAAGAAAGCGCAAAAGTATTTTTAACCAGTTTTCAAAATTTATTTAGTAGATTTTGAAGATTGGTTTTTTGTTTGTCATCAAAAATATCAAAACTATGTAACCATGATTGTGTTTCTGACAGTGATTATTAGAAAACTATCTTTCTTTTCGACAAATAGGAAAATAATAAGACAAAACTTGTCAAAATCTCCTCTTGCTAAATAAAGGCGTATGCCTTTAGAATAACAGGGCATGAAGGAGGTAAACTCATGATTACTGATTTACAGGAAAAAACAAAATTTTATACTTGCCGTTATGACGCGGCATTTAAAGAAGTATTTCTAAATGAAAAAAATGAAGAGATTTTAAAGAAATTATTAGAACAATCTTTACATTTGAAAATTCATACGATAGAAACTGCTATGATGGA
>CALVJI010000006.1 GCA_944332105.1 uncultured Bacilli bacterium | reverse complement strand
AAAGCATAACTTACTCCGATTAGAAGTACTATTATGCTAGCAAGATATACCCCCCCCCATAAGACTTTTTTACTTATTTTCTTTTCCATTTTTGACACTTCTCTTTCTAACTTAGTATGCTTTAAAAAAATTTTTTAATTCTTTTTTTATTTTCTAACTGTATAAAGTATATCACAAAATCGCATTGTATCTCAACTTTAAATTTTAAAAAAAGTAAGGTCTTGTAAACCTTACCTGTTAATTTACTAATTGATCTAAATCTACATCACTTCGATCGTGCTTAATTTGTTCCCAATTTTCTGTTTTTTTAAATATACAAATAATGTTGATAGGAATCCATGTTGCTAAGAATAAAGCAAAGAAGATAATTCCTGAAAAAATATTTTTTGCACTTTTTTTATTGTATTTTACAACGAATATGTTCATTGCTACACTGGCAAGATAGAAAACAATGAAGAATAATAAGCCTGAAGCATATAAATATGAGAAGAAGTCAAATAATTCTACTCCTAAAATATTAAAGGCAATTAAAATAATAGATAGGAAAAATCCTAAAACCATCATTAAAGGAGCTGTATACATCATTACCATATCAAAACATGAGATATTACCTGTTTTAAAGAATGTTTTTAATAGTTTTCCACCATATATTTTTAAACAACTTAAGCAACCACTTGTCCATCTTTTGCGCTGTTTCCAGCTTGCCCAGAAACTTTGTGGATGTTCATCGTAAGTAATTGCGTCTTCTACAAACGCGACTTGAATGCCTCTTAAAGCGCATTGGCCTGTAAATTCTGAATCTTCAGTAATTGTTCTTGATTTAAAACCATATTTTTGAATTACAGATCTACGAACCATAAAACCTGTTCCGTTTATAGCAGCTGACCCAGAATAGTTCATTCTAGCACGATTGAAAAAGAAGTTTTGAATAAAATAGAATAATGTATAAGAACCTGTTAACCAGTTATCTCCCATGTTTTTAGCATCTCTAAAACATTGAGCTACTTGAACGCCTTCACATAAGGCATCATTCATACGAGCAAGAAAATCTGGATGAACGAGGTTATCTGCATCAAAAATAATAAAAGCATCTAAATCTTCTCTATTTACTAATTTTTTGAAAGTAAACTCTAATGCATCCCCTTTTCTTTTAACAGGAACCGTACAATTTATAATTGTAGCACCCGCTTCTCTTGCTACTTTTTCGGTATTATCTGTACAATTATTTGGAACAACAAAAATTTCATATAAACTTTCTGGATATCTTTGTTTTTTTAATGTTTTAATCAAAGCTGGAATAACTTTTTCTTCGTTACGACCGGCGATGATAATACCAAATTTATATTTAGGTTTATGTTTACTAAACATACTTTTATGGTAATTTTTAAAACCAAATAGTCCTGTTATTGCAAAATACATACTATAAATAAAAGCTACTGCAAATAAAATATAATAGATAGTTACTACAATACTTTCCATTTCTTTTCAATCCCTTCTACTACACGTTTTAAAGATACGCCCATTTTCTTTAATTCTTTGGTTTCTAAAGTAATGGCTTCAAACGATTCTTTAATCCTTTCTTCTAAAAGATGTTCTAATTCTGTAGTTACAAAAGTACCTTTGGTTGAATTGCTTTTCACCAATTGTTGTTTTTCTAAGATCTGATATGATTTTTTGATCGTATTTGGATTTACTTGCAATTTTTTAGCAAGCAAACGAATACTTGGCAATTTTTCCGCTGGTTTTAATTCTCCATACAATATTTGTTGCCTTAAATGATTCACAATTTGTTCATAAATAGGAACCCTACTTTGAACATCAATTTCCATAAATATTCCCCCATTTTATACTTCATGTATTTAATATTAGTATGTGCATTTCTTTAAAAAATAGTACTACATCAAGTAATACAAGTAAATTATAGTATATTTTGGCGAAAAAAGCAATTACAATTTCGTCATAATGCCTTTTTGGCAGAAACTACCATTAATCTGGGCGTAAAAATTGATCAGCATAAATTAATATGTAAATACAAAGAATAGCAACAATAAAGTTCCTGATATATAAAGCAAATAAGGCTAAAACTCCTACTTTTATTCGCAACTCTGAAGAGCGATAGATACTGCGACATTCAAAAAGAAGAAATACACTCCAGAAAATGGAGATGCCCCAGATTACTATAGGAACTGGTTCTGAAAAAGCCATTAAACTATTAAAAGGTGTATTGGTAAGGAATGTGATTAAGGAAATAAGGGATAAAAGCGAAATAAGTATATAAATACGCCCCCGATTCCCTTCAATAATTACTTTTTTAAAAAAGATACTGCTAATATTTACCATGAGTAAAAGAAGGGATACGACAAAGAGATCAATACCTGTAAACATATTATTGGACGTTTGAGCATTTGTTAAAAAGAAAAGCCAGATTGCCGCGATGGTTTTACTTAAAACATAAGCAGTTATGGGTAGTAATAACACATAATAACCAAGTGATGTCCTTAATTTTTTTTGCAAACGGAAGATATTTTTTATCGGTGTAGTTAAAAGGAAAAGAATTAATAGGACCATTTGAAAACTCGCTAGATCATTACCTAGACAAATATTTAAAATGTATAAACTTATTATAGTTATTATTAAAAACACTTGGGTTATTTTTTCTAAAATAAAAGACCTTTCAATCATACTATGTTACTCCTATTATTAGGATAGTCTTTTTTTAGTAAAAATACAAGAGCAAATTACTCTTCTTTGTTCGTTACACTAATCAAAAAGAAACCAATTACAAATAGTAAGAAAAGAGAAAAAATATTCGTTTTATTAATTAAGTCAATAATTTTTACAATTAAAAAGAAAACGGAAGAAAAAAGAAAGCTTAAAATAATGTCCCATGTTAGATTGGCATGATTTTTAAAACAATAATTTACTATTTTGATCATGAGGAATACACCGATTAATAGGCCACTTCCAAATAAAAGACAATAGCCAATTTGGGCAAATGGCCGCGCGAATAAGTTTAAAATAAAAGTATAACTACCTAGCATCATGTAAGTGGCTGTACCACTGATGCCTGGCATGACCATCGTTAAGGCATCAATGAATCCTAAAAGAATAATGTAAAGATAACTCGTAACTGAAGAAGTTGGAATAAATTCGGTTAATTCGATTTTGGTATAGATAAAGTACATGATAAGAAAAATAGAAGAAATAATGAGCCAATCTTTTGCTTTTTTTGCTCCTTTTTTAACAATTTCTGGTACTGTTCCTAAAATTAGACCAATAAAAAAGGTTATCGTATAAACATAGTAGGTTTCAAAAAAATATAAAAGAACTTTACTGCCTAGAATAATGGCAAGTAAAACACCTAATCCTATCGGAAATAGAAATCTTACATTTTCTTTAAAGTTTTTAAATAGATGTTCTACTCTTTGTAATATTTCTTCATATAAGCCCATGCTTATGGCTAATAAGGAACCTGAAACTCCTGGTATTACTTTGCCAATGCCAATAATGAAACCTTTAAAAAAAAGAATAAGCTTTTGCACTAGAATCACCTAATAAAACTTATTCTTAAAATAAGAAATTTATTTTATTTAAACTCCTATTTTTTCCAAAAGAATTCTTGTTACCATTTTATCTTCTAATATATTTATAGAAAAAGTTTTACTTCCAGCATGATTTAATGAAGACCCACAGTGATAAAATACTTTTTTATCTTTTCAAAACATCTTGTTCTTTTAAATTTCCACAGTTTTTAATAATTAGATTTACTTTTACTTTAGAGTTTCTTATCATATCTAAAACCCTTTTATCTGCATAACCATCAATGATTGTAATCTCTTCTTTAGCTTCACTCATTATATCTAAAATTTTTGAATATGCATCATAAATTCTTATGCTTACTTCTATTGCAATTTTCGATTTCAAAATCGTTGCTAGTATTGCTATGCCTTGTTCTGTAAAAACTCTAGGCTCTTTATATCTTCCACCACGTCGTTCTATTTTTTGATCGAAATTTTCGACCAAAAAAACATTGCTTCTTCATTTGTTAACTTCCAAGAAAATCTTTCAGTAAATTTTTCTAAATTATTTTTTAAGCACAACAAATTCACTCACAGCATAAACAACTTTTTGCCACTGATTCACATAATTTCATAATTTTCTTCATATTCGGCTGTAAATACTAACTTTTTTCGCTTTTAGTATATTTTTCTATATACGTTGTAGCTTGTTCCACGATATTTTTTAATAAAAAAGAATAAGTATTTTATTTTCTTTACTTATTCTCAATTATAAATTATTCATGTTTTTTTTCTTCTTTTTTTGGTGGTTTTGGTAAAGCATCTTTACGTGATAGATTTAGACGACCACGGTTGTCATAGCCTTGGCTTTTAACTAGAATCTCGTCTCCTACTTTAACGATATCACTTGGTTTTTTCACATGTTCATGCGCTAATTGGGAAACATGGACAAGCCCTTCACAACCTGGCCATAATTCTACAAAACAGCCAAAATCTTCAACTTTCGTAACTTTACCTGTATAGATTTTATTTTCTTCAACTTCACGAACAACATTTAAGATCATTTCTTTGGTCGTATCAATAATTTCTTGATTGGTATGATAAATAATCACACGACCATCATCTTCTAAGTCTACTTTAACAGCATCTTTATCGTTTACTGTTTTTACGTGACTCGCCTCTAAAATAATTTTGGTAATCATCTCACCACCGCGACCAATAACATCTTTGATTTTTTCTGGATTAATTTGGAAAGTCGCGATTTTTGGAGCATATGGACTTAATTCTTTTCTTGGCTCTTTAATGCAATCGGTCATCACATCTAAAATTTGTAACCGGGCTTTTTTGGCTTGAGCTAGAGCTTCTTTTAAGATTTCTTTTGTAACTCCCTTAATTTTTATATCCATTTGAAGGGCGGTGATACCATATGCAGTTCCCGCTACTTTGAAGTCCATGTCACCCATATGATCTTCTAAGCCTTGAATATCTGTTAAAATTGTATATTTTTTACCATCTTTAGAAGTAATTAAACCCATGGCAATACCTGCAACGGGAGCTTTGATTGGTACGCCAGCTGCCATTAAACTTAGACAACCAGCACAGATTGTCGCTTGACTAGATGAGCCATTGCTTTCTAAAATTTCTGAAACCACACGAATCGTATATGGGAACTCTTCTTCTGATGGAATAACATAAGATAATGCTCTTTCTCCTAAAGCTCCATGTCCGATTTCTCTTCTTCCAGGTGACCCGTATCTTCCAATTTCACCAACTGAGAAAGCTGGGAAGTTGTAATGTAGCATGAAGCGTTTAGCATCTTCAATACCTAAGCCATCTAATATTTGGTGTTCACCAATTGCTCCTAAAGTAGTTGTTGCAAGACTTTGGGTTTGACCACGAGTAAAGACAGCCGAACCATGTGTTCTAGGTAATAGATCTACCATCGCATCAAGAGGTCTTATCTCGTCCATTTCCCGACCATCTGGCCGAATGTGTTTTTCTGTGATTAAACTACGAACAGCATCAGCTTCTAAATTATATAAAATTTTGTTGACTTGTTTTAACTTTTTTTCTAAAGCTGGATCTTCTAAATACATATTAGTAAAATATCCCACTGCTTGTTGTTTTATTTCAGCTACTTTATCCGCAGATGCGAGTTTGTCTTTTATTTGAATCGCTTCTAAGATATCGTTATAGGCATATTTTGTTACAGCATCTACTAGATCTTGCTCTAATTCTGCTTTGTCTAATTCTACTTTTTCTTTACCAATTTCTTCGATAATCTTTTCTTGGAATTCACAAAGTTTTTTAATGGCTTCATGACCAAATAAAATTCCTTCTAAAACTACTTTTTCACTGCATTCATTTGCCCCTGCTTCGACCATACAGATCGCATTTTTCGTGCCAGCAACTGTTAGATTTAATTCACTTTTTTCTAATTCTTCAACTGTTGGGTTGATAATATATTCTTTACCAATTTTGCCAACCACTACACCACAAACAGGACCATCAAAAGGAATTTCTGAAATACCTAAAGCTAAAGATGAGCCAAAAAGCGCGGTCATAACTGGTGAATTATCTTGATCGACAGATAAAACTGTGTTAATTACTTGAATTTCATTTCGTAAATTTTCATCAAACATAGGTCTTAAGGGACGATCGATCAAACGCGCGGCTAAGGTAGCTTCATCGGTTGGACGTCCTTCTCTTTTAATAAATCCGCCAGGAATTTTTCCAACAGAATATAGTTTTTCTTGATATAGGACTTGTAATGGAAAGAAATCTTGAGAAATTACATTTTTTCCCATTACTGCAGCTGAAAGAACAACTGTATCTCCATAACGCACTAATACAGAGCCATTTGCTTGTTCTGCTAGCCAACCTGTTTCGATAGTTATATTTCTTCCAAAAAAGTCCATTGAATAGATTTTTTTCATGATTTTCCTCCTACTCTTTTAATAAAAAAAGACACTTAAAATACGAGTGCCTATTTTCTTAAATTTAATCTTTTAATTAATTCACGATATGCTACTACATCGGTTTCTTTTAAATAATTTAATAATTTTTTACGACGACCAACCATTTTTTGTAATCCACGTTTTGAATGAAAATCATGAATATGAGTCTTAAAATGTTCTGTCAAATTATTAATTTCTTCTGTTAATAATGCTACTTGAACTTCAGTAGAGCCAACATCATTTTTTGATTTTTGAAATTCTTTAATAATTTCAGCTTTACGTTCTTTAGACATTGCCATAAATATTTCCTCCTTTTCTTTATTTCAAATCGGTTTATCCAAAGTAGCATGGAAGAGGTCCATTGCAACTTCAGAAAAACTTCATATATCGTTAGTATAGTATAAAATATAGAAAAATGCAAATAAAATCAGTTAAAATGCAAAAGAATCGTTACAGTTTTGTGAGTGGCACAATAATAGCAAACTTTTTTTATATTTATGAATTCAAATTAGATTTGTGTTTTATTCTTATAAATCAGTAGCCATAAGTTTATTTTAAAGACATACACCTTTATTTAGCAAGAGGAGATTTTGATAAGTTTTGGCTTCTTTTGGCGAATGGTGGCTTTTTTTCTATTTTATAATACACTTTATAGTTTCACATAGCTAAAAAAGAACAACCGGTATTTGTCGCGATTGTTTAAAAGAATCTTTTTTTACTGGAGTTACAAACCTTAGGCATTTTGCATTTCATTTAAAACCAATTTTTTTAAAGAAAAATAATCAGGAACAATAATATCTTCATCGTGCACACCCACCAAGATCTGATCATATTTTTTATAATTTAATAAGCAAGCTCTTTTATAGCCTTGTAAGGCAATATCCATGACTTCTTCTAATGATAAATCATATTTTTGAAGCCAGAAATTATTTTTATGTAGACTACTTAAAGAAAGTTCTTTACCCACAAAGATTTGTTTTACTCTCTTTTTTCTTTTTATTTTAGCACCAGTAATTAGAGGGATAGATAAAGAAAGTTGTTTGTTCATAATTTCTAGGCTTTCATTACTTGTTAGATTTACTTCTTTGGTATATGAATTCGTACCAATTACGTAGGATATTTTCATGGCATGCCTCCTTGGTAATTATCTATTTTAAAAACTTTCAAGCATTTTGTCAATTATTTTAAAGACATTAATATGCCGTTAATCATGTCGATATTATCAATCACTTCACTGATTTTATCTGTTGGTCTTTCTTTATATATTTCTTTCATCTTACTTTCGAATTCTTTATAGAGAGTGGCATCTCTATTTAATGCTTTAAACCAATAGGAATTTTCTTTTAAATGTTGATACATTTTTGGATTGTCTAAAAATTGTTTTTGCAAAAAAAGTTCCATGGTTAATCCTCAAAAAATTTATTGATGGGGCGTGGTACTTTTGGAACTGAAGCTGTTAAAGGAGAAGTCGTTTCGGTTTTTCCTGTTAGCTCACTTACAATGCTTAAAGCTTTTTGGGCTGTTTTAATGTGTTCTTGAATGGAATTCATGTCCATCGTTTTTAATTTTTCAGTTAAAACATTCATCGTATCTTTAGAGGTATTTGGACTTTTATTTAAATATTTTTGCCAAGCATTTTCATCACTCCCATAAATATCGTAAATTTCATAAAAATTTTGCCAAGTCATTTCTTTGGTACGAATATAATCTAAGAGTTCGGGATGAAGGCGGGCAAAGTTTTTGAATTCTTCTTTTTTTTCCATATTGATCACCTATTTAATTTTATGAGGATAAAAACAAGGTTATGATTTTTAGAGAAAAAAAGACTTCTTATACAGTTAAAAAGTCTTTTTGCATTTATAATTTAAAATCATTTAATTCAAAGGTTTGCTGTTCTTCTTTAGGTAGCTCATTTTCTTTTTTCTCAGCAGTAATATTTTTTAAAATTGCGGTGATATTTTTCTTACCAATATTTGAGCCAGTACTAGCTAAATCCATAATTGGAATCTCACTATTTTTGATTGTTTTTTTACCATCTTCAGTGATAAGGGTTAACTCTGTTTTAGCAGTCGTTCCTAGAATTTTCATGATACTATAAGGTGCGCTTTTAACTCTTTTCATCAGAGCATTACCTCTTTTAGCACGACCGGTTTCTTCTAGCTCGCTAAATTTTAGGCGTTTGGCCGTATTTTTATTGGTGAAAATCGTAATATATTCTTCATCTTTAATGGTTTCAATTGTAGCGATTTCATCTTCTTTTAAGTTCATGGCTTTGACACCTGAACCACGCGCGCCTACTAATGGGATTTCTACTTTATTAAATTTAGTGTAATAACCGTTTTTAGAGGCTAAAATAATATATGTTTCCGCTTCTACAGCCCCGATGACTTCATCTCTTTCCTTAAGTTTCATCGCAATCATCGCTTTAGAAGTTCTTGTTACTTCAAATTCACTTGCTTTCGTACGTTTGATCATACCATTTTTCGTCACTAAAACGATTTCATCTGTTGGATTATAAATAAAGGATGCTATGACGTTTTCTTCAGGATTAAGGGAAACCACATTATTAATATGTTTACCTAGCTCTTTCCATTTTCCTTCTGGAACTTTATGAACAGGTAAGAAAATATAATTTCCTTTATTCGTAAACATGAGCAAATGATCGAGCGTTGTTACTTCAAAAATATTGGTAATAAAGTCGCCTGGTTTCATCATTGGTTCATCGGTATTTGCTTGATAAGCCTTTGCGCTTACTCTTTTTACATACCCTTCATTTGTGACAATAACCACGACATTTTCTTTTGGAATCATACTTTTCATATCTAGTTTGATTTCAGTTACTTCATCTTTAATTTCAGTTCTTCGTGGATTGCCATATTCTTTTTTTATTTGTTTTAATTCAGTTTTCATTACATATTTTAAAGCTTCTTCGTTCTCTAAAATCTGTGTCCAAATATTCATATTCTTAGCAAGTTCTTTCATTCTTTCTTCAATATCTAAAATATCGGTGTTAGTTAAACGATAAAGTTGTAATTCAACAATAGCTTTAGCTTGTTCAAAAGTAAAAGAATATTGTTCTATTAAATTGTCAATCGCATTACTTTTGTTTTTACTTGCTCGAATGGTCGCGATCACTTCATCTAAAATGGAAATAGCTTTGATTAAACCTTCTAAAATATGATAGTCTTTTTTTGCGGCTTCTAAATCAAATTTCGTTCTTCTTGTAATTACTTCTTTTTGGTGAGCAATAAAAGCATCTAATATTTCTAGAATACCGACTAATTTTGGACGACGATTTACAATCGCGACCATATTAAAGTTGTAGTTAATTTGTAAGTCAGTGTTTTTAAGTAAATAGTTTAATATTAACTCGGCGTTTGCTTCTTTTTTTAAATCAATGACTAATCTTGCCATATTTTGGGTGTCCGATTCATCAATGATATCGTTAATGCCTTCGACTTTTTTATCTAATTTAATATCGGTAATCTTTTTAATTAATTGTTCTTTAACTACTTCGTAAGGAATGGAATGAACAATAATTTGTTTTTTATTCCCATTTTGCACAATTTCTGTTTTAGCTTTTAAAACAACTTTTCCCTTTCCTTTAGAATAGGCATCAATTAATCCTTGTTTGCCTTCAATGACACCGGCTGTTGGAAAATCTGGGCCTGGTAAAATATCCATAATTGTTTCTAATTTGCAATTTGGTGAATCAATTCTTTTGATGGTTGCATCAATGACTTCACTTAAATTATGGGTAGGAATATTAGTTGCATATCCAGCTGAAATACCTGTAGATCCATTTACAAGCAAATTAGGAAATCCAGCAGGTAATACGGTAGGTTCTAGTGTTGTATCATCAAAGTTATAAGCCATTTCTACTGTATTTTTCTTGATTGAATTTAACATGACACCTGCAAATTTTGAAAGTCTTGCCTCAGTATAACGCATAGCAGCTGGGCCATCGCCATCAATCGAACCATTATTACCATGTACATCAATTAGTTTTTCCCGCATTTTCCAAGGCTGTGACATACGTATTAAGGCATCGTATATTGAAGAGTCTCCATGGGGGTGAAAATTACCCATAATTTCTCCAACAGCTTTGGCACTTTTTCGGTAAGGTTTATCGTAGGTATAACCAGATAAATACATACCATATAAAATTCGTCGTTGTACCGGTTTTAATCCATCGCGGACATCTGGTAAGGCTCTTTCTTGAATAATTTCTTTGGCATATTTTCCAAAACAATCGCCCATGATTTCTTCTAAACTATATTCATAAATTTTTTCAACAATCGTTTTTTCTTCTTTTTTCTTGGCCATTTTATCACTTCCTAAAATCGTCTTCTAATGTAAAGTCAACATTTTCATTGATCCATTCTTTTCTTGGTGCTACTTCATCACCCATTAAAACATGAATTCTTTTTTCTGCTAGAGCAGCATCAGTAATGGAAACTCGCATGAGTCTTCTGTTTTTTGGATCCATCGTCGTTTCATAAAGTTCATCCGGATCCATTTCTCCTAAACCTTTAAATCTTTGAACTTTATAATTTCCTTTTAACGTTTTTTTCTTTTCTTCTAATTCCTCATCAGTTGCAATATATTCTTTGCCTTTACTCGTTTCAATTGCATATAAAGGAGGAGTCGCTACATAAAGCATTCCTTGTTCAATTAAAGGGCGCATGAAACGATAAAAGAAAGTAATTAAAAGAATTTGAATATGTGAACCATCGACATCGGCATCAGTCATGATAATTACTTTGCCATAATTTGATTCTGTATAATCAAAGCTTTGACCAAGACCAGCACCTATCGCATATTCAATTTGTCTTAGCTCGGCATTCGCTTCAATTTCATGTTGACTGGCTTTTTCACAGTTTAAAACTTTTCCTCTTAATGGCAAGATAGCTTGGGTTTCACGATTTCGAACAGGTTTTGCTGAACCTCCAGCAGAATCTCCCTCGACTAAAAAAAGTTCATTTTTCATATAATCCTTGCCCGTTGCTTTAGCCAGTTTTTCACTTAATACTCTTTCTTTATTATTTTTGCCCGATCCCTTTCTTACTTGTTCGCGAGCTTTTCTTGCCGCTTCTCTTGCTTCCTTACTTTTCTGTGCTTTCTCTAAAATACCTAAAGCAATTTCTTTATTTTCTTCTAAAAAGAATTTTAAATTTTCATACGTAATACTTTCTACTACACTTCTGGCTTCTGGGGTTCCCAGTTTACCTTTGGTCTGCCCTTCAAATTGTAATAAATCTTCAGGAATTTTTACAGAGATGATCGCACTTATTCCCTCACGGACATCGCCACCTTCTAGGCTCGCATCTTTCCCCTTTAATAAATTATTTGATTTAGCATAATCATTAAAAGCCTTCGTAAGACCTGTTTTAAAACCGACTTCATGAGAGCCACCATCACCTGTTTTAACATTGTTTACAAAAGATAAAATTTGTTCATTATATGAATCTGTATATTGTAAAGCAATTTCTACTTCTATTTTGTTTTTAATATTTTTAAAATGAATTGGTTTATGAAGCACATTTTTATTTTCATTCATGAATTCTACGAAAGAAATGATGCCATTTTCATAATGATATTTGGCATTTAAATTATCTTCTTCGTCAATGACTTCAATGGTTACATTAGAAAGTAAAAAGGCACTTTCTTGCATTCTTTCACAAATGGTTGTAAACGAAAAATTACAGTTTTTAAAAATTTCTTTATCTGGTAAGAACGTAACAATCGTGCCGGTTTTCTTTGATTCACCAATTGTTTTTAAAGGACTTAAAACTTTGCCACCATCATGGAATTTGATTTGGCTAATTTTTCCTTCACGGTAAATCGTTACTTCCATATAAGAAGATAGAGCATTTACAACCGAACCACCAACACCATGAAGACCACCTGATACTTTATAGCCAGATTCTTCAAATTTACCACCAGCATGCAAAATTGTATAGATAACTTCTGGTGTACTTTTCCCGCTTTCGTGCTTACCAATAGGAACACCACGACCATTATCGGCTACTGTAATTGAGCCATCTTTATGTAAAAGAATTTTAATATAATCACCATAGCCATTAATAATTTCATCAATTGAATTATCAACAATTTCCCAAACTAAATGATGCATACCGCGTTTATCTGTTGAACCAATATACATACCTGGTCTTTTTCGAACTGCTTCTAAACCTTCTAAGATTTTTATCGAATGTTCATCATACGTATTTTTGTTTGCCATACTATTCACCTAAGACAGTATATCATAAATTTTTGATTGACGTAAAGTTTTAAAAGTCAAGAAACTGTCTACTTTTTGAACATTTTTCCTATTTTTATGATAGAATACAGCTCTATGGGAGGAATTTTATGAAAGCAAAATTATTTAATGATTATATTGAATATATATACTTTATGGAACAGGATATGAACTTAAAAAGATATCAAAGTCAGGATGAAATAGCTCATCATTATCGAATTCTTCATTATAAAAGTGATATTTTACTTTCCCTATTGTTAGATATAGATAATAGAAAGCCTATTTCTTTTAATACCTTTGCGGCCTTTTTTGATTGGGATTTTATTGAGCAAGCTTTACTAAATTTTCCTGCTTCTTCACGGTTTCAAATTTTTGAAATCCTTTTAAAAACTTATATCGATACTTTACAAAATATAGATGAGGACACTTTTTTATGGGCCTATAAAATGACAAATTTAGATGCTGTTTTACAAAATACTGTTACTTTAGTTACAGATGAAGAAAGTAAAAGAGAGCTTAGTAAACGCCAAAATGAGTTACCATTATTAAAAACTCTTTTTACAAAACAAGGCTTTGGTTTTCAAGAAGCTAAAAAGACTCTAGTTTCTTTAGGTGTCAATGAACATTTTGCCCATTTTTTCTTAGAATATTTACAGACAAAATATCAGAAGAAAAAAGCAAAAGCTCCAAAGTTTGTTGATTATTATTTTACGGGTAGCCCTAGTTTTATTTATCTCGTTCAAAACAATCCAGAATGTGCCCAGAAACTGGAAGCTATGTATTTTGCACCTACTTTAAAATACGTCTTTAACGAAGAGGAAAGCACACAGTTGCATTATGAGATTTTGAGATTATTAGAAGGCTTTTATGGTGAATCTTTTATTGGGTATTATGAAGGCCTTTATGAAGAAATGAAATATGTTTCTATCGATGATAAAACGATTTTTCAAGTACTTATCCGGGCACTTTTTAATGATCTAGTCTATTTAAAAAGAAATGATAAATTACACGGCGATTTTAAAATATTCGATACTCTAGAAAAAGAATTACAGCAGAATTATTCTTTACAAAAGCCAGGTAATATGGCTGATGAAAACATAATTTCTTTGTTTGAGCAACTCCATTTTCCTAAAGCTTTTTTACCAACTTTTATGAGTTATTTAAAGAAAAGTTATCAACTATTTATGGGTGTTCAAGAAGAAAAAATACCTGTTTATAAAAAAGAAGAACCTAAAATAGCAGTTATCCAAAGCCCTCCTTTAGTAGTGGATCCTTTTTTAGAGAGAGACTCTCAAGAAACTAAAGCTAAAGAAGCATTACTTACCTTGTTTAATGAAGAAGAAAAAGGAAAATATTTGAGGACTTTAGAGTATTTGAATGATGATAATTCAGCGATTGCTGGTTATCGCGCACAATTAGAAGAAGAAATAGCAACTTTAATGGAAATAGCGATGGAACTTTTGGATCATCCAGAAGAAAAAAGTTTTTATGTTGAAATGAGTCAGTTAGAAATGGAAAAAATTACAGATATTCTTTTCCAAATTGAAATGGTAAGAACGCTTCAAAAATATTCTAAACGATAATTTTTACACAAAAAAATGCTGAATATTTGTCAGCATCTTTTTTTATTTTTGAAGATTATAGAAGGTATTTTTTCCAGGATAAGTGGCAACAACTTCCAATTCTTCTTCAATACGCATAAGTTCATTATATTTGGCAATGCGATCGGTTCTTGATAAGGAGCCTGTTTTAATTTGACCGGCATTAAAAGCTACAGCAATATGGGCGATTGTTGTGTCTTCTGTTTCCCCAGAGCGGTGAGAAACAACCGCGGTATAACCTGATTTACGAGCTAGTTCCATGGCATCAAAAGTTTCTGTTAATGTTCCAATTTGGTTTACTTTGATTAAAATAGAATTCGCGATTTTTTTAGAAATTCCTTCTTGTAAAATACTTGGATTGGTAACAAATAAATCATCACCTACTAGTTGGATTTTAGAACCTAATTTTTCTGTTAGTTTTTGCCAACCATCCCAGTCTCTTTCGCCTAAACCATCTTCGATGGAAATAATTGGATATTTTTCGATTAATTCTTCATACCAAGCTATCATTTCATCGGTTGTTTTACTACCACCATTGCTTTTCTTTAAATCATACATTTTTGTTTCTTTATTATAGAATTCACTGGCTGCAACATCCATGGCAATCGCAATGTCTTTGCCTGGAGTGTATCCAGCACTTGTAATTGCTTCCATAATGCATTTTAAAGGAGCTTCATTGTCTTCTAGATTTGGAGCAAAGCCTCCTTCATCCCCTACTGCAGTTACTTGTCCTTTATTTTTTAAAACATTTTTTAAATGGTGGAAGACTTCACTACCCATCTGAATGGCTTCTTTAATCGAAGTAGCTCCCACAGGCATGATCATGTATTCCTGAAAATCTACAGAGCTATCCGCGTGGGATCCACCATTTAAGACATTCATCATTGGAACAGGCATTACTTTTGTATTAAAGCCTCCTAAATACCGATATAAAGGTAGTCCATAATAATCTGCGGCAGCATGGGCAACAGCTAAACTAATTCCTAAAATAGCATTTGCACCATATTTACTTTTATCAGGAGTACCATCTGAGGCAATTAAAGCATGATCAATCAATACTTGATCTGTCACATCCATTCCTATCACAACATCTTTTAAAATGGTATTGACATTGTTGACAGCTTTTAAAACTCCTTTACCTAAATATCTATCCTTTTCATTATCACGTAATTCTAAAGCTTCACGTTCGCCTGTAGAAGCACCACTAGGAACGATGGCTCTTCCGTATGCGCCACTTTCGGTCATGACTTCTACTTCAACTGTAGGATTGCCACGTGAATCTAAAACTTCTCTTGCATGAACATCAATTATTCTTGACATTTTCATCCTTCCTTTCTTTTTTATTGTATCATAAAATCATCTTTAGAAACCATTGTTTCGATTAAATGCTTCATAAATATGATCAATTCCAAACAGTTTTGGTGATATTTCTACTTCACAGCCAATAATTTCTACAATTTCATTTATATATGATAATGTTTCACGATCGCGTACTAAAATTTTGGAAGGAAGTCCGACTTCTTTAAATACTTTAAGAAGTTCTGCAAAAAAATTCATAACATATTCTTCCTTATTTTTATATTTCTTTATATCATCTATTTGACAATAAAAAATAAATCCACCATGATCGGCAATAAATTTTCCAACAGGACATCTGACTATGCCATTGTCTTCTTCAAACTCTTTGATATGAATCCCTAAAAAATTCAAAAAATCTACTTCCAATGTATAGTTTCTTTTGCGACACTTTTGGATATTTTGTACCATTTTAAAAGGTAAATTGTGAAAGGAATACGTAACTTTATATGGTTTTAGCTCATCTATCTTATTTTCATATTCTTTGCTTTCTTTATTAAAGGTACGTGTATACAATTTTCCCTCGTTAAATTCGGCATGAATTTTGTTTTTGATGTAATCCTTCACTAATTCTAAATAATGGGGAAGTACACGATTTAACATCTTTACTTGTTCATGATCAATAGCGCTTGGAAAATAGCCTTTTTTAAATGCTTCAAAACTAATCCAGTCTTTTTTAAAGTTCAATCCTAGTTCATTAATTATTTCGATATTACGAGGAATAACTTCCTCTTCTTCACAATATGTGCACGTCACACATTCTTGATAATTCAGCATAAGTAATGAGGGATATTTTGCAAAAGCTATTTCATAATAGCTTTTAAATTGTTCTTTCGTATAAACCGATACTCCTCTAAATTCTTTATTGTGCCCCATCGTACAAAAATAGTATTCTTCATGCGTATCTTTATCCTTAAAGTAGCATAAATTTGAATCCCATAAAACCTTCCAGGGTTTTAAATTTAAAATTTGTTCACCTAATTCATATAAAATTTGCCAATCTTTTTTTTCTTCTTTTGTCATTTTTACACCTCTTCCTTTATTTGACATTTGCCACATTTTGAGCAGCCGTTACAGATGGGCTTAGAACCACAGTTTTCACACTTGCTCCAAAAAAATGGTTTATATATTTCTTCTTTATTCAGGGGATTTAAAAATTCATCATACAGTTTCCATTCGATTTTCTTGCCTGGAAAATTCATATTAGAACGATGAGCCATCTGGGCTTGTAGATCTTTATTTTTTAAAATATATTTCTTGCCATCTTTAATAAAACATGTACCTGTTTCAATAAAACAAAATTTCACATTATATTTTACACATTCTGCTTGTAAGTTTTTGACCCAATCAAAGTTACAAGGACGTGCGCCATCATAGTTTTCACCACCAACGATCACTTGCTCTAATTGATTTTCTTGTAAATATTTTAGAATTGTAATCGGTCCAATAAAAGGAGCACACATAATTCCTTTATGTTTGGCGGGAATTTTTAGTAAAATGGGAATTCTTTCATCAGCTCTTTGTTGATTTTCACAAGTCACATTTAAAAAGATATTTTCCCAACCCTCGTCCCAATCTTTAGGGAGACATTCTAAAATACGATCAGCTCGTTTGGTTAAAATAAAGAAAATCACATCTTTCCTTTGACGCATGATATCCCAAGCTTCTTCACGCCACGGATCAGCTTCTTTTAAAAAGAAATCTGATGACATACAAACACGAATTTGTTCACCACTCTTAATCTTATAAGAACCATCTCTATTTTTCATTAAAGGATAACGTGTATTTTTGGTCTTATAGATAATATTTCCTGGTTTATTGCCGTGAATCTTATCTAAAAAGTACATATAGCAATGCGCACATCCTTCACTGATTTTTGTGCATCCGTGCCAGGGACTCCAAATATCATGCATTTAAATCACCTTAAATATTATTCTATAATATTTTTCTTTTTTTTCATAGATAGCAATTATTTTTTCTTTAAAAGTCAGAAATACCCTTGGGGCTGTCGATGGCAAATTCAAAATATTACCATTTATTATTTTTTTCTTAGTCATTTCGTCTATGGCAATTCGTGGATAATCAAAAAGTTCTCCCAATGTTTTTAATGGAGTTTCTTGGGTTACTTCTTCTAAGTCAAAGCACTCTTCTATAGAAATAGGTCCTTGCTTTGTTCTTACTAAACTTTGCATAGTAGCTAATTGCCCAAAACTTTCAGCTAAATCAACAATAAGGCTACGAATATAAGTCCCCTTAGAAACCGTAGTTTTGAATGTGATTTCTGGACTATTTATTTTTAAAAGCTGTAAATTTCTAATAATTACTTTTCGCTTAGGTAACAAAACTTTTTCATCAGCTCTAGCATATTCATATAGTTTTTTACCATTTACTTTTACAGCAGAGTAAAGCGGTACTGTCTGCATATATTCACGAGGAAATTGAGCAAAAGATTCAGTAATTTGTTCGGGAGACGCTGTTACTTTTTTAGTAGCTAAACATTTGCCAGTTATATCTGCAGTGTCGGTTTTTATCCCTAAGTGCATTGTTGCAAGATATTCTTTCTCTTTGCTTGTTAATTCATTCACTAATTTAGTGTATTTGCCTACACAAATAATTAGAACACCGGTTGCTAACGGATCTAGTGTTCCTGTATGTCCTACTTTTTTTGTTTTATAAATACGTGATATTTGATTTACAACATCGCGACTAGTTAATCCTTTAGGCTTATTAATACATATTACTCCATCTTTCATTTATATTTCCCTCTTTAAAACTCTTTTAATCACGGCCTTTGTGTAACTTGTTTTTGCATTTTTTAATTGTTCCTCTGTTGGATAAGCTTCATTACTTGTAAAGATGCGAACTGTTTCTCCTTCTTTAATTCTATATTGATCTTTTTTAATTACACCATTGACTGAAGCCTTAATCATGTGTTTTCCAATATCAGTATGAATAAAGTATGCTGCATCTACTAAAGTGGCCCCATAAGGTAACTCACATCGAGTACCATCTGGAGTAAAGAAAGAAACTTTCTCACCATAAAATTCTTTGCCAATCTTCTTCAAAAAATTTCTATCATTAGCTACATTGTCATCTAATGTTTCTATTACTTGAAATAGTTTAATACCACCAATTTGTTGATAATCAGCATTTGAAATACCATATGTTGCTTTGCTTTCCATTGAAGGATCACGAATTTTAACGAGTAAATTAAACTGATCAGAAACGACAATATGAGAATGTAAGGATTGATAGCTATTTGGTTTGGCACTGCTAATATAGTCTGTTACTTTTTTGGCTTTATATAAGTTATTTACGATCCCTAAAGCTTGATAACATTCCATACTATTGCCGACGATGATCTTTATACTAATTAAATCTTTCAATTCTAAAATTTGTTTTGATCTTAAAGATAATGATTGATATATTGTCCAAGGAGTTATAAACTGAGTTTTAATTGTAATTGGTTTAATTCGGTTTTTCTCCAAGTTTGTTTTAATCTTTTCTTTTACTTCATTTACTAAGGGACTGTACGCTTCTCTAATATAGGCTATTTTTTCAGAATTTAATTGGTATTCATCTGGTTGTAGGATTTGAAATGAAATATCTTCTAGTTCTTGTTTGATGCGCCACGCGCCAATAGCATTGGCAACAGGAATATAAACCGTGAAGTTCTCTTTAGCTTTGCGTACTTGTGTTTCTTTTTTCCACGCACTAGCTGTACGCATATTATGAAGACGATCAGCAAGTTTGATTAGTGCTGTACGATGATCTTTTAATAAAGCAATCAAAAATTTTCGATCGGTAGCTAAGGTTATCTGATCTTTTGATTTATTATACTGAGTGACTTTAGTTACACTGTCCACCAAATTAGCAATTTCACTACCAAATTCATATGTTAATTGTTCTTTAGTGACAATGGTATCTTCAATCACATCATGTAGTAAACCAGCAGTTACTGTCGTAGCATCACTTCCCATGGCAATTAAATTTTTTGCCACTGCAACCGGATGAGTAAAATATGGTTCACCACTTAGTCGAGGTTTGGTATAAGTATCGTGCATTTTCTTAGCAAAATAGTAACCTTTTAAAATTAATTTTTGATCTTTTTTCGAAAAATTTGTAATATTTAACTCATTCATACTACGCCCCCTTGTAACAAAAAAGTTCTTCTAAACACATAAGCTGAAAGAAGAACTTTATTTTTTCATTAATTGACTAAATACTACAAAATAATTGGCATTTTGTCAACCCTAATTTTTTTGCATGAAAAAAAAATCCGATAAATCAGATTTTTTTCTCATTTTTAATTGATACGATTCATGGATACTGATGCTGAATATAAATCATTTGCAACTAATTCAATATCAACGCCAGAAGTATTAAAGAATTTAAATTTTGAATTAGCTGGTGCACTGAAAATCGCATTACCACTAATGGTTCCAGTTGCACATGGATATACAGCATTGTGTGTTGATGAATGTGCGATTAAAGCGTCGAATGGTACTACTTGATGGAACTCAATACCCAAAACTCTTGGGCCGCAGTTTCCAGAAGTATCTTTGTTGCGGACATTAATCCACCAATGCACCATATATTCACCAGCAGTTGGTACAGTAAATTCACCAGTTGTTGGATCATATGTGATTTCATTAAGTAGATTTGGCACATTAAATTTTACTGATTCAGTCATAAGAACTGGTGAGTTACTTTCATCATGAACCATTGCAAAAGAATTGAAGTTTGATCCAGCTGGGCCAGTTGCACCGGTAGGTCCGGTCGCACCTGTTGGACCTGTCGCGCCTTGAAGTCCTTGTGGACCTGTTGGTCCAGTCGGGCCTTGTACACCTTGAGGTCCTGTTGCACCCGTAGGTCCCGTTGCTCCTTGAAGTCCTTGTGGACCTGTTGGTCCAGTCGGGCCTTGTACACCTTGAGGTCCTGTTGCACCCGTAGGTCCCGTTGCTCCTTGAAGTCCTTGTGGACCTGTTGGTCCAGTCGGGCCTTGTACACCTTGAGGTCCTGTTGCACCCGTAGGTCCTGTTGGCCCCTCCTTTCCTTGTGGTCCTGTTGGACCTGTTGGACCCGTAGGTCCAGTTTTACAGCGATCAACTAAGCAATCTACCACTTCACATAAACTGCCGTTTTTACACTCTGTTTCATTTGTTTCTGAATACATCCAAACTCTCCTTTCAATATAGTTGTATTCGAAAAAAACAAATTTGACTTGGCAGATATCCCAAATGCTAGAAAATTTATAAAAAAAACTTAATTGAAAGAAATCAATTAAGCTTTGAATTTTCTTCTTGATGAATTTCATCTAATATTTTTTCGATTTTATTACCATATTCGATAGATTCATCATAAATGAATTTTAATTTTGGTGTTTGCCGTAAATCCATTTTTTCAGCCACTTTTTTACGAACAAAATCACTGGCTTCATTTACTTCTTTTTCTAAACTTTTTTTATCTTGATTTAAAAGACTTGTGAAAAAAACTTTGGCAACTGATAAATCTTTAGCAGTATCTACATCAGTAATGGTAATCGTATGCATTAATTCATCTCTAGTTTCATTGGCAAGAATTTCTGAAATAGTTTTAGCCATTTCTGAATTAATACGTTCAATTTTTATACTCATCTTTTTGTTTCCACCATTTCATAGTTTTCAATGATATCGCCTTCTTTAATATCACTGTAATTTTCTAAAGTAATACCACATTCAAAACCTTTTTTCACTTCTTTAACTACATCTTTTTCACGTTGAACAGATGCAATCTTACCATCATAGATGATTGTTCCATCCCGAATTACTCTAGCATTCGCCCCATTTTTCACAATTCCTTCAGTTACATAACAGCCAGCAATTTTGCCAATTTTTGAAAAAGTAAAGATTTTTCTAATTTCTGCATTACCAAGAACTTTTTCTTCAAATTCTGGATCAAGTAAGCCTTTCATAGCAAGTTCCATTTCTTCAATTACTTTATAAATAATCGTATATAAGCGAATATCTACATTATATTGTTTCGCAACTTCTTTTGTAATAGAAGATGGAACAACATTAAAGCCGATTATGATAGCATTAGATGCGTTTGCTAATACAACGTCACTTTCTGTAACTGTGCCAATACCGCTTCTAATTACATGAACTTTTACACCTTCAATATCTATTTTTTCTAAAGCATTTTTTACTGCTTCTTCACTGCCTCGTACATCGGCTTTTAACACAACATTAATTTCTTTTTGACCAGATTTGATTTTAGAAAATAAATCATCTAAAGATACTACTTCTTTCTTGTTTTTATTTAATTTAGCAGCATCTCTTCTTTTGGCAGCGACATGTTTGGCTTCACTTTCTGTTTCAAAGGCCATAAATTTATCACCAGCACTAGGATTGTCTTGTAAACCAGTAATTTCCACTGGAGTTGATGGGCCTGCTTCGACAATAGAAATGCCTAAATCATTTTTCATAGTCCGTACACGGCCAAAGAAAGTTCCGACAACGATAGGATCGCCTAAACGAAGGGTACCATTTTGAATAAGTAAAGATGCGATTCCACCGATATTTTTATCCATTTTAGATTCGATAACTGTACCAATTGCATATCGGTTTGGATTTGCCTTATATTCATTTACTTCACTAATAGTTTGAATTGTTTCTAATAATAAGTCGATACCTTCACCAGTTTGCGCAGATATTTTAACAAATGGAATATCGCCTCCCCATTCTTCTGGAGTTACACCATTTTCACTCATTTCTTGCATTACTCGTTCAATGTTAATATTTGGTTTATCAATTTTGTTAATTGCAACGATGATAGGAACATTCGCACTTTTCGCGTGATCAATCGCTTCTTTTGTCTGAGGCATAACACCATCGTCTGCTGCCACAATAATAATAACGATATCGGTAACACTGGCTCCACGAGCACGCATTTCGGTAAATGCTGCGTGACCAGGAGTATCAATGAAAGTTATTTTTTCCCCATTATGTTCAATTTGATAAGCTCCAATGTGTTGGGTGATACCTCCAAACTCTGTATCGACTACTTTACTGTGACGAATATAGTCTAAAAGAGTTGTTTTGCCGTGATCGACATGTCCCATGATCGTTACAACAGCGGGTCTTTTTACTAAATCGCTTTCATTATCCGTCACTTCAAATTCTTCAAAGTTTGCGATATCTTGAGTTTCTTCTTTTTTCAAAGTTTTGCGATAATCTAACGCGATGATTTCAGCATTTTCAAAAGATATTTCTTGATTTAACGCAACCATTAAGCCTAAAGACATTAATTTTTTTATAATATCTGTTCCACTGATATTTAATTCTTTTGCTAAATCTGCTACGGTCATGCCATTTTTGTATAAAATCACATTTTCATTCGCTTGATTGTTCATTAATTTTTCTTTGTGTTTATACATTTCTTTACGTTTGTTAAAGTATTCTGACTTACCAGACTCAACTTCACTTCTTTTCTTTAATTTTTGCTTTTTGGTTTCAGGATTCATTGTATGAACGTTTGTTGAAGCTACTAGGTCTTCGACTACTTCATCCATACTATCTTCTTCTTCATAAGTTGATTCTTGTTCTGTACTGATCAAGTTGATAGCAAAATCCAAATTAATTACATCATCATCAGATAAGTAATCATCTGCTTTCTTTACATCAATTCCTAAAGTTTCACATTTCTTTAAAATTTCAGCAATTGATAAAGAAACGCTTTCTGCATATTCTTTGACTGTCATAATAACACATCCTTTCTAAATTTTTTTTCTATACAATATTTTAGGTTGTCTTCTTTTTTCTTCTGCAGCTATTTTGTCGGCAATTTCATGTAGTTTTGAAGATAAATTTTCGGTGTTCGATGCGACACACGCGACATGGGCTAATTCTAAAAGGCGATTAGAAAGACGAACGAGTTCGGGATTTTTGTATTCATTAAAATAAACTACTTTTTTGATCCCACTACCGGCAATTCGTTTGGCACATTCAGGACAAGGCGATAAACTCACATACAGTGTCGCCCCTTCTAAATCGGTACCAATTGGTAAATTATCTAAGGCATTGGCTTCGGCATGAACTACGAATGAGTTTTTTATTTGAAAAATATCTCCCGTTTCTTCGCCTTTTGAATCCCAAGGCATTTCTTCGTCACTCATTCCTTTCGGTGTGCCATTATATCCAATAGATAATACTTTATGATCTTTTATAATCGCAGCTCCTACTTGTGTTTTTGGGTCCTTGCTTCTTTCACGAGCAATTAAGCACATTAAGATAAAGAACTCTTCCCAATTAAGGTAATCTTCTCTTTTTCCTGGCATTTTATTCTTTGATTAAACTTTCTAATTCTTCATAGATGTGATCTGGAACAGGAACTTCTAAAGCCCGATCTAAAGCTTTATTTTTTCTGGCCTTTTCAATCACTTCTTTAGCAAGTTTAATATAGGCCCCTTTCCCATTTTTTTTGCCTGTTTCATCAACTAAGACTTCGCCTTCTGGTATTCTAACAATACGCATAAGTTCTCTTTTTTCCCATTTTTCTTTAGTAACAACACAAGTACGCATCGGAATTTTTCTTGTTTTCATTTCTAACCTCCTGTTTTATTTTACTACATCACTGCAGTATTTCGAGCCTCAATTCTTAATTGTCTTTGTTTCCTTCTTCGTTAATTTGAGCGAGAGTTTTTACTTCAATTTTGTATTTAGTTAATTTACTTGCTAACTTAATATTTGAGCCTTTCTTGCCAATTGCTAAAGAAAGATTATCATCTGTTACGATCGCTAAGGCTTCTTTTTTCATTGGATCAATAATGTTTACGGTAACATTTTTAGCTGGTGATAAGGCATTAGCAATAAATTCTTCAGGATTTTCTGAGTAACGAATTAGATCTACTTTCTCGCCATTTAACTCTTTTAAAATATTAGCTATTCTTGAACCACCCGCACCAATACATGCTCCGATTGGATCGACATGCGCATCTCTTGAGAATACCGCTACTTTACTACGTATACCAGCTTCTCTTACAACAGCATATAATTCAATTGTGCCATCAACAAGTTCTGGAATTTCTGTTTCAAATAGTCTTCTAACAAAACCATAGTGTTTTCTTGAGCACATGATTAAAGGTCCTTTTGTAGTTTCTTCTACTTTGGTAATGTATACTTTAATACTCGTTCCCATTTTTACAGTCTCGCCAGGAATCATTTCACTTTTTGGTAAAATACCTCTTGATTTTCCTAAATCTACATAGTAATTTTTTTGATCTTCCATCGCAAGCATACCAATCATCATTTCACCAGCTTTATCTTGGAATTCTTCCATAATAACAGCTCTTTCAGCTTCTCTAATTTTTTGTGTAAGCACTTGTTTAGCTGTACCAGCAGCAACCCGTCCAAAGTCTTTTGGTGTAACTTCTTTTTCGATAGTTTCTCCTACTTCAATCGTTGGATCAATTTCTCTTGCATCTTCCAAAAGAATTTGAGCATCAACATTAATCTCGGGAGGAATTCTTACTACATTTCCTTCTTCATCAGTTGTTTCACTACCATCATCATAGTCATCAACGACAACATAATAAGAATATACTCGAATATCTCCTGTATCTCTATTGATTTTTACTTTAACATTTGTTTTTGAATTAAAGTTCTTTTTATATGCAGTTGTTAATGCTAGTTCCATTGCTTCAAAGACTACATCTTTGCTTATGTTTTTTTCTTCTGTGATATGATCTAGTGCTTTAATAAATTCTTTTGCATTCATACTACTCGCCTCTTTCTTTACTTGATACATCTAAAATGTACGACTCTTCTATACAGTCTAATTCATCTAATATTGGATTAATTATATTTGTCGCTTCAACAACTGTATCTAAATCTAGCCCATTTACTTTGTCTAAAACAATTTTTAGAAAATAATAGGCACCTTCTTTTTCAAATGTTATGTCATCTACCACAATATCTAATTCTTTTAATGGTTCTCTAATGGCTGCTTCAATTTTTTCTAACACTTTCTTTCCTCACCCTTTCCAATAATAAAAGTGGGAATTTCTGCCCACTTAAATCTGATAACCGTATTATAACAACTTTTTTTAAATTTGTAAAACATTTTGCGTTTTGAAACCTATTTTTTGCTTATTTGAACCTTTTATTGAATTTTGTAAGGACTAGAAATAGTGCCATTACCCACAAATTTTAAATCAGAGCGTAAATTTATAGTTGGACGTATACCATGATCATACGTTGTGTTGCGGTCATCAATATGGCCGGACGTATTTACATTAAAACTTAAGGCACTCCAGCCAGTGCCACCGAAAGGATTATAACTACCTGCTGGTGTCATTGTCCAAAAAGCATTTCCTGTTCGTAAATAACCATTAGGACTTGTTGGCATATAATTGGAACTACCGTTAAACACGCCTCCACCTGTTCCAGCTAGTATCACTTCATCCATGGTTATTAGTCCGATCGGATAAGTTAACACTTTATTTCCTTTGTTTGAAGAAATAGATGTATATAAATCCAACTTATTTTCACAAAGCAATGACGGTGTACTTCTAACCATTCTTAAGTATCCATTAAAGTACGTTGTTACTGTTCCCGTTCCAACTCCACTTTGTAAGTTCAAAGTGCTTCGATCCCCACAAAAACCAGCATTTGTATCGATATATTCCGAATATGTTGCAAGATGGTTCACATAAAACTCGTCATTTGCTTCTTTGATTACAGATGAAATATCTGTTCCATGGGCCTCACCAATTGTATACATGTATCCTACATATTCATTTCTTGTATTTGAAGTATTTATTTGACTCGTACCTACTTGTCTATCTTCATTTGCCTCGCCATTTTGATATCCTTTTGTTCCATCATAGATGATTCTAATGGTTCCATCCCCATTTATTCTTACGACTCGCCAATAGTATCCTGCAAACTCTAGGTAGTTGTTTTCAACACTTCCACGGTAGTAATAACTAGTACCGTCTTCGTCTGTTGTTTCATATATTCCTTTTTCATGTGATTCACACACTGCATCATCACAAGCAGATTTTGTAAAGTCCGGGATATACGGATACACTGATAACTCTCCTAATGCTGTTTCTACTGTTTTGTTTTTAATGAAATATAAATCACATTTCGTTCTTTTATTTGTCTCATTTTGATAATTAGAATAATCAGCATCAAAATGCCATGTGCTATAATTCCAATTAGGTATAACACCATTGGTACATGTTGATGCTTCTGTATCTAATGTATATTCGGTATTTTGTTTTGGTAAATCTTCAGAAAACTGTCCATCAATATAATAGGCAAAGTAAATATCCCCAGGATCACTAACACTACCTTCCATAATATTATAAGTTTCTTTACTTTCAAATGAAGCAAATGAAGTATAGAAGAATACTCCTGTTATTAATAAAATACAAACAATCGTAAAAAGAATGATTCCTGTTTTTTTAGTATTTCTTTCTTTAAATTTTTGGAGTTTTAATTCTTCTTTAGAATTGTAACCCCCCCCCCATAAAGTTTTTAGTGTTGAGTGTTAGCATAAATATCGGACAGTGTTTTGAGGGGGTATCATCTCAT
>CALVJI010000005.1 GCA_944332105.1 uncultured Bacilli bacterium | reverse complement strand
TATCCAATAGGATTAATCACAGTCGACGAAGCAATGTTGGCTGGCCATGGAGGAAGAGTATTTGATGGTAGCTATAATCAATCCAAAAGCTCTCCAAATACATATTTAACGATGGGGAGTAGTTTTTGGACGATGACCCCAGCTGGAGGATATAACCCCTTCGGCTATACTTACTGGGGTGCTCATGTTTTCACTGTAGGCGTATCTGGTTTCTTTGATGACTATAATACATCAGGTGGTAGCTATGGCCTTCGCCCAACCATAAATCTAAAGGCTGATGTAACCATTTCGGGTGAAGGTACAATTGAAAGTCCTTATAAAATGGCATAAACTTAAAAATGCAGTGTGAAAATCTTATGAAAACTTATATAATGAATTTGTTTAAGGAGATGTTTCATGCCACATTATAAAGCTTATGAAAGTTTTCAAACAAAGAAAAGTAAAGATCAAAAGAAACGTGCTAAAGAAAAAAATAAAAAAGATAAGAAGATAGTTGAAAATTTATTTGTTTCTCAAGCAGATTCATTTGGTGTAGTATTAGAAGTAAAATATCATTATGCATTCGTTTTATTAAATGATGAAATAATTGAAGCTTATTTAAACAAGTCCTATTCTTTAATATGCAATCAAGTACTTTTTCCTGGAGATAAAGTGATTTTAAGTAAAAAAAACAATGATTATATTATTGAACATATCCTAAAAAGAACCTCACTTATTTCAAGAGTAAAAAAAGATGGGACCAAAAAATCGGCAAATGGGAAAGCCAAGAATATCGCGGCAAACATTGATTTAGCGGTTATAGTTGTCGCATCAGGAGAACCGTTTCTTCATACTAAATTTATTGATCGCTATCTAATGATTTTACAAAACAGTAATATACCTGTTCTTCTTTGTTTAAATAAAAGCGATTTAAAAACAGAAAGAGAAAAAGAAGCTCTAGCAATCTATCAAAAAATAGGTGTTCCAATTATTGAAACTTCTACAGTAAATAACCAAGGAATCGAAGAATTAAAAAACTATTTATTTGGCAAGCAAGTTATCTTTGTAGGCCCTAGTGGTGTCGGCAAATCTTCGTTAACTAATAAAATAATGTCCACGACCGAAATTAAAACAGGGCATGTAGGCTTAAAAACGAAAAGAGGAAGACATACAACAACTACTTCAAAATACTATATTTGGAATGAAAATTCATCAATTATTGATACGCCTGGGATCAGAAGTTTAGATGTTTCTAATTTTAGCCCTTTAGAAATTCAGGAGTACTTTCCCGAATTTAAAGAGTGGAAAAATGCTTGTAAATATAAAGATTGTCTTCATTATCATGAAAAAGAAGAAAATTGTAAAATAAAAGAAGTAGTTAAAAATCACTTGGTTTCACAAGAACGTTATGAAAGTTACTTAAAAATTTTAAAAGATGTTTTAAATGAGAAAAACTAAAGTAAAATTTTTTCTTGAATTTACTATTATTTTCTAGTATTCTGTTTTAAAGGAAGGGAAAAGTATATGTCAATATATGGTTTAACAAGAGAAGAACTAGAACAATATTTTCTAACAATAAACGAAAAAAAGTTTAAAGCTCTGCAAATTTTTGAATGGCTATATCAAAAAAAGGAAAGAAACATCGCAAATTTTTCAAATATCAAAAAAGAAATAAGAGAAAGATTACAAAAAGATTTTTCATTTGATCTACCAACTATTGTAAAAAGAGAAATTGATGAAGATGTTGAAAAATTTCTTTTTAAACTATCGGATGGTGAACACATTGAGGCAGTTTTAATGCGCCACAATTATGGGTTAAGTGTCTGTGTTTCTTCAGAGGTCGGTTGCAATATGGGATGCCGTTTTTGTGAGTCAGGTCGTCTCAAAAAAGTTCGCGATTTAAAAACATCTGAAATGGTGGGCCAAATTATTCAAATTGAAAAAGAAATCAATGAACGAATTAAAAGTGTAGTAATCATGGGTATTGGAGAGCCCCTAGACAACTATCAAAATGTCATGAATTTTATAAAAATTATCAATGACCCCAAAGGACTTGCAATCGGTGCTAGACACATTACCTTATCAACTTGTGGACTCATTCCTAAAATTAAAGAATTAAGCACCTTTCCATTACAAATCAACTTAGCAATTAGTCTTCATGCTCCTAATGATGAACTGCGAAGTTCTCTGATGCCTATTAATAAAGCCTATCCTTTAAAAGATGTCATCGCAGCTGTAAAAGAATACATAGAAAAAACCAATCGCCGTGTAACAATGGAATACATTTTATTAAAAGATGTAAATGACAGTATCGCTTGTGCTCATGAACTCGCGACTCTTTTAAGAGGAATGAATGTCTATGTAAATCTAATTCCCTATAATGAAACGAATCATTTAGAATTTAAAAAGAGTTCGAAAAAAGCTATTGATGCATTTTATCAAACTCTACAAAAAGAAAAAATAAATGTTACAGTTCGTCGTGAATTTGGTAGTAAAATATCTGCTGCCTGTGGTCAACTACGCTCAAAAGAACTTTAAAGTCAATAAGAATGTCAAATGAATAGTTTTTTAAAAGAAAGAAAAAAAGATATGATATGATGGATTTAGTAGGTTTCTAATGTATAAGGATTAGAAAAATACACAAAATAAGAAGGGTGAAATAAATGGAAAAATTAGAAGGAAAAGTCGCGATTGTAACTGGCGGAGCTATGGGTAATGGCCTTGGCATCGTCAAAGTTTTTTTGAAATATAAAGCTAAAGTAGTCATCATTGATAGTTCTAAAAAGTTAGGAACAACATTGGGAGAACTCGAAAAAGAGTTTCCAACATCTACAATTATTGGGTATGAAGTAGATATTAGAGATCGGAAAATGTTAGAAGCAGTGTGCCACGATGTCTTTGGAAAATTAGGAAGTATTGACGTTCTTGTAAATAATGCCGGTGTCTGTATTTTAGATACTTTTGAAAATATGAGCGATGAAATTCGCGACAAACAATTTGATATTAATATTAAAGGAACATGGAATGTAACAAAAGCTGCACTTCCATATATGAAAAAGGGAAGTATTGTGAATTTATCTAGTGTAACTGGCCCTTTAGTAGCCGACAGTGGGGAATGTGCTTATGCGACAACAAAAGCAGCTTTAGTAGGATTCACGAAAGGTCTAGCAGCAGATTTAGTGAGTAAAAATATTCGAGTAAATGCCATTTTACCAGGCTATATCCGTACACCTATGGTTGAAGAAATGGCCAAGGAGAGCAATCCAAGCGACCATGAAAGTGTCATCAAAAATATTGCCGATGCGATTCCAATGAAAAGAATGGGTACCATCTACGAATTAGGAGAACTCGCTGCCTTTTTAGCCAGTGAAGAATCAAGTTACTTAACCGCGACAACAATTGTCTTTGATGGAGGTAGTACCTTACCTGAAACAAACTCAATGGGAGTCAATTAAAAGAGGAATGAAAAATTCTTCTTTTTTTGTCAATTAAACGTATAGTTAAATAGGGAATTTGTCAAAAAAATTTAAGAAAAACGTTTAAGAATAGACGAATTTCGCTTTTTTTGATATGCTTATAATAGAATATGAAAACTGTAAAGAGGTGGCAAAATGAAATCATATTATTTAACAGATGTCGGTAAAGTAAGGAGCCATAATGAAGATTCCGTAACCATTGTGAAAAATGGGAGTGAAGAATACTTATTAATGGTCGCGGATGGCATGGGAGGCCATCGTGCAGGTGAAGTCGCATCGAGTCTAGCCATTACCCATTTAGGCAAACGCTTTTCTTCATTAAGCAGCATCGGTAGTTTAAAAGACGCGGTGACTTGGTTAAATGATAACGTCAGTGAAATAAATGGAGCTATTCTAGATTACGCGAAAAATCATCATGATTCAACTGGTCTTGGCACGACTTTAGTGCTAGCTTTATTGACTGAAAAGTTTTTGATTTTTGGTAATATTGGCGATTCTTCAGGTTATGTTTTAAAAAATAATCGTTTACATAAAGTAACCAAAGATCATACTTTAGTAAATCTTTTAGTAGAAGCTGGTGATATCACTGCAGAAGAAGCGAAGAGTCATCCTCAAAAAAATGTTCTTATGAAAGCTTTAGGAGCTGGTGAAAAAATAGAAATGGATATTTTTGATGTAGAAAGAGATGTTGATGGTATTTTCCTTTGCAGCGATGGAGTGACAAATATGCTTACAAATGAACAAATTGAAAAAGTGTTGGATGAAGATTTAACCATCGAAGAAAAAGTGAAAAAAATTATTCGTAAATGTAATGCAAGAGGGGGTCAGGATAATATTTCGGTCGCATTTTTAAGTATGAAAAGTAGGTGTGAAGAATGATAATGAAAGGTCAAAAAATTAGTGATCGTTATCAGATTATTAAAGCCATTGGTGAAGGCGGCATGGCAAACGTTTATCTTGCTTATGATACCATTTTAGATCGGGATGTCGCGGTTAAAGTCTTGCGTGGTGATCTGGCAAACGATGAAAAATTTGTTCGGCGCTTTCAACGGGAAGCCCTTTCAGCTAGTAGTTTAACCCATCCAAATATCGTGGAAGTCTATGATGTTGGTGAAGACCATGGACAATATTACATCGTCATGGAATACGTAGAAGGGAAACACTTAAAAGAACTAATTAAAAAACGGGGCAAACTAACTCTTAGCGAGGTTATTGATATCATGCTTCAAATTACAGATGGCATGAGCATCGCGCATGATTCTTATATTATCCATCGTGATATCAAACCTCAAAATATCATGATTTTAGAAAACGGTTTAGTAAAAATCATGGACTTCGGTATTGCCATGGCCATGAATCAAACCCAATTAACTCAAACGAATTCCATTATGGGAAGTGTGCATTATTTGCCACCAGAGCAAGCCAATGGTAAAGGATCGACTTTACAAAGCGATATCTACTCCATTGGCATTGTAATGTATGAATTATTAACAGGCAAACTTCCTTACAAAGGAGATAATGCCGTCGAAATTGCTTTAAAACATTTAAAAGAACCATTTCCGAGCATTCGTGAGGAGTTACCAAATATCCCTCAAAGTGTCGAAAATATCATTTTAAAAGCTACAGCCAAAAATCCGAAAAATCGCTATGCAGATGCTAGAGAAATGCACAACGACTTGCTAACATGTTTAGATGAAAGTAGGGAAAACGAAGAAAAAATTAAATTACCATATAAAGAATTTACCGAAGAACCAAAAAACAAATCAGTAAAAAAAGACGAAGAAACAAAAGAGAAAAAAGAAAAGAAAGAATCTTCTAAAAAGAAAGTGGCTGAAAAAGAAAGTAGTGATGAAGTATTGGCACGACAAATTACTAAAAATGATTTAAAGAAACAAAACAAACTATTAATTGTATTAGCAAGTATTTTTACTTTATTGATCGTCGCGATTACAACCATTGTCGTTTTAATACCGATGCTAACTGGAAATAAAGAAATTATTGTTCCAGATGTAACTGGCTATTCTGTAGAAGATGCCATTACCACATTACAAGAAGCTGGCTTTACTGTTGCTAGTGATCAACGAAGTATAGCTTCTGAAGAAATCGAGTTTGGCAAAGTCGTCCAAACCTCACCACGTGCTGGCACAACAAGAACAGAAAAGACGGAAGTTACATTATGGGTAAGTTCGGGTAGTCCATCGATTACTTTAGAAAATTATGTCGGTAGTAATTATTTAGAAATCAAAGGCAAACTAGAAGCCCTTGGCGTACGGGTTATCGTCGAAAAGAAAACCGTGGAATCAGGAACGACAGCTGAAGAAAATATTATTTTGGATCAAAGTCCTAAAGAAGGCGAAAGAGTGGCCGAAGGTGATTATGTAACCCTTTACATTCCAGAAGTCGATACCTATCCAGACTTTACAAATGGTAGTTATACCTATGACGATGTAGTTGAATATTTAGAAAAATACAATGTGACAATTAATAAAGTAGAACAAGAAGATAGTGAACATGCTCCAGGTGTAGTCATTGGTCAAAATAGAACTGCCGGTAGCCGGATAGTAAGTGGCGCTTCAATTACAATTACTGTCGCGAAAGAAAGTACGACTCCATCGGATGATGAAGATGACGATTGTGGAGGCTTATGTTAAAAGGCGTAATTGTTAAAAATATTAGTAATGCATACACCGTTTTAAGTGAAAATAAAACCTATGTGTGTACCCCAAGAGGCAAATTTCGAAATGAAAAAAAGACGCCTCTTGTGGGTGATTTTTGTACTTTTGATGAAGAAAATCACTATCTTTTAGAACTGTTACCTCGCAAAAATGAGTTAAAGCGCCCGAATGTGTGCAATGTGGATTACTGTTTAATTGTAACGAGTTTAAAAGAGCCTTTATATAACAGTCTATTATTAGATAAAGAAATAACTCTAGCGTCTTTATCCCAGATCGAGCCCATTTTATATTTTTCGAAAACAGATTTATTAAACGACGAAGAAAAAGAAAAATATTTTCAAATAAAAAAGATGTATGAACAAATCGGCTATCCTGTGTTTGATCAAGATGTGCTTTCCGAATTAAAGGCTTTTTTACAACATAAAATTGTTGTTTTAACTGGACAAACCGGTGCGGGAAAAAGCACCTTAATTCATAAAATAGCCCCTTATATCACGATTAAAACAGGGGAGATTTCCAAAGCTTTAAATCGTGGCAAACATACCACACGTCATACAGAAATATATGATTTAGAAGGCATTTGGCTTTGCGATACTCCAGGATTTTCCAGTCTCGATGTTAAAGAATATAGTAAAGTTGCCATTAAAGATAGTTTTCCAGAATTTCGCGAGTATTCATGTAAATTTCGTGATTGCATGCATCTAAAAGAACAAGGGTGTGCGGTTAAAAAAGCTCTTCTAGAAGGACATATTGCTAAAAGTCGTTATGAAAACTATCAAAAAATGCTTAGTGAGGTGAGCAAATGAAAGTAGCTGTTTCTTATTTAAAAAGCACATTGAGTGCTGAAAAGACCATTGAAAAAATTACAGAGACAAGTGCTGACTATATTCATGTAGATTTAATGGATGGTTTATTTGTTCCAAAAAAAAATGATGATCTAGAATATCATATAAATCTTTTACAAAACCAAACAAAACCTCTAGACATTCATTTAATGATGATAGATCCTATCGAAAGTATTAAAAAACTACAAATCTTACAGCCCACCACAATTACAGTTCATTTAGAAATACCCAAATTAAAAGAAAGCTTAGAACTTCTCGATACGCTTAAAATAGGTAAAGGCATCGCGGTGAATCCTGAAACGGATATCGAAAAAATCACTCCGTATTTAAAAGAAATAAATGAAGTACTTTTAATGAGTGTTCATCCTGGGGCTGGTGGTCAAACTTTCATGCCAAGCGTTGTTCCAAAAATCACATGGCTAAAAAATTATCGAAAGACCCATAACTTACAATTTACCATCGCTGTAGACGGTGGAATAAACGATCAAACGATTTCCGCAATAAAAGATGTCGATTTAGTAATCAGCGGTTCCTTTATTTGTGAGTCCGATGACTATGAACAACAAATAACTAAATTAAGACAACAAAAAAACTGTTAAGAATTCTAACAGTTTTTTTAAGCTACTTTTTTTGCTTCACGAGCAGTGATAAGTACTTTTTTTCCATTAATTGTTTTCTTTTGTAAATTTGGTTTTTGACGTCTTTTTGTTGCATTTAATGCTTTACTTCTTGAATTCACTGTTAAAGGTTTTTTAGTTGATACTTTTTTTGCCATAATGCTCACCTCCGCGTTTCTTTTCTTTAAAAATTTTAACAGAATATAGCAAAGAAGTCAATTGTAAATTCGTTATTCCTAAAAGAACCCAGCTTAAAAGAATGATTTATATCAAACTATCTTGTTCAAAAGTAGGGAAGATGATATGATTGAAATACCAGAAAGAAGGAATATCATGAACATCACAGAATATGCTAAAGAATATCAAAAAATAGAAAAAGCAATTACTTCTTTAACTAAAGACATTTATAAGACGGTAGAAAACTTTTTATTAATGAATGCTATCTACTGCCCAATTGCTTTAACATCTGCTAATACTTCCGTTTGGATAAGTATCTTGTTAATCCTTGGAGGCAGCAAAATAGGATATAAGTATATGAGTTTTATTTTGGAGCTTCTCCATGAAAGAGAAGAGTATCTAGATGCCAAACAACTTCTTTTTGAGCAAACGGATATTCATGTGTTTTTAAAGACTCAAAATGAAACAATTCTAAATCATTTAAAAGAATTATATCAAGAAACTAACATTACTTCTTTAATTCCCATACAAGCAACATTCATTTTTCTTTTAAAAGGAGGATATTTATCTTACAATCACGAATGGCATTATGAAATAGCTGAAGATCTTCATTACAAACATCTAACACTCGCCCTTTTTAAAGGGGAAGGCTGTTGCCGTAATATTATTGAGTTATTAGTAGAATTAGAAACAAAGCTAGGTTTTGATGTCGATAAAACATTTCTCTATACTCGCCAAGGCTTTGTTACTGATTGTCTTGTCAGTCGCGAAAATTATCAGGACATATACAAAACAACAGCTTCCTTGCCATCTTATTTAAAAGATCATCTTGCCGTTTTATCAGAGGAAAGATTCGTTCTTTGGAAAGACATTCTAAATGCCTTAAAAAAAGAACCGAATCATGTCGTCGCGTCCACCACTTTTGATCAAACAGTGAACCATTTCGATGCGACAAATCATTGTTATTTAGAAAATGCTCAGCCGAATCATTTAAAGTATTACCATCAGTCAAAATCCATGCGTGCTTATTGCTTCGATAAAAACAAGATCTCATCTCGCGTTAAAAATCAAGATATAGATGAAATAAAAACGCTTTACAATTCCTTTTTCGTGCAAATAATTCCAAAATATGAAAAACAGTTCCAACAGTTTTATGAAGAAAATTGTAAGAATTATGCAACGATCAAAAAAATAGAAGACGAAGTTTTAGCCCTTCGTAAAAAATGTTAAATTGCTAGGAAAAAAGCGACAAATATAGAAAAAAAATTCTTTCTTTGATATACTATACATAAGTAAGGTGGGTGGGACATGCAAACATTTTTAAAAATTACAACGGATTATACTTTAATGCAGAGTTTGATAAAAATTCCCACGCTAATCGCTTTTTTAACGAAAAATCATGCTCCTGTCTGTGGCATATGCGACAAAAATTTATTTGGTGTGATGGAATTTTATGATGCTTGTGAAGAGGCGAAGATTACTCCACTAATCGGTCTTGAAGTAGAGGTTTCTTCCTGTTCTTTTTATTTGTATGCACGTGGGTATGCGGGCTATCGTGCTTTATTAAAGATTCATACCCAAAAAGAAAAGGAAGAACTTTCAATCTATGATATTGAAACTCATGCGAGTGACTTAAACATAATTTTGCCATATGCTTATGTGGAACAATATAAAGAATATGCTTCCTTATTTCCTCATTTTTATATTGGCTATACAACAGAATATGAAAAAAATAATGCGATGATCGTTACTACCAATGTTTTGTTTTGTCCAGATATCAAAATGTTTTCCTTAAAAGATAGCATGTATCTTACAATGTTAAAAGCAATAGACACGAATAATTCCTATAAAACATTCGCTCAAGAAAACTATGAAAAAAATGCTTTGCAATATTATTTAGATGAAGATATCAAAGATGATTGTCTAGAAGAATTTATTGCAACTTCCATAGTCGAAATTCCGAAAAAGAATTGGTATATTCCCAAGTACAAAGAAAGCGTGGATTCTAAAGAATTTTTAAAAGCTCTTGCAAATAAAGGCTTAAAAAAGCGCATGCAAAATCAAGTCCCAGAAGCTTATCAAGAACGATTAGACTATGAACTATCTGTTATTAATAAAATGGGCTTTGCTGATTATTTTCTAATTGTTTATGATTATGTTTTATATGCCAAAAAAAATCATATCCTCGTTGGCGCGGGTAGGGGAAGTGCTGTCGGTTCTCTTGTGAGTTACTCTCTAGGTATTACAGATGTGGATCCCTTAACATACCACTTACTTTTTGAACGCTTCTTAAATCCCGAACGAGTAACCATGCCCGATATTGATATTGATTTCGAAGAAAGACGTCGCGATGAGGTCATTAATTATGTAAAAGAGCGTTATGGCAAGGACAAAGTGTCCAATATCATGACCTTTGGAACATTAAAAAGCAAATTAGTGTTACGAAGCGTTGGTAAAGCTCTAGAAATTCATCCGAGCATTTTAGAAAACTTTCTAGATAAAATCGATCCTAAATTAAGTTTAAATGAAAATCTTCAAAACAAAGAGATCCGTTATATTCTAGAAAATCAAAAAGAACTTCAAAATCTATATCAAATATCGTTAAAATTAGAAGGCCTAAAAAAACATATCTCGACCCATGCAGCCGGTGTTGTAATTGCAAGTGTCCCTTTAGATGACGTAATTCCAATTCATTATAATAATCAAGACTTACTAACAGGATATACTATGAATTATTTAGAAGAACTAGGGTTATTAAAAATGGACTTTCTTGCCTTACGTAATTTAACGATCATCGCGGACATCTTAAAACTAATTTTAGAAAACTCACATACTCATATTGATTTAAATACGCTTGATTTAAATGATCCACGCGTCTTAGAGATTTTTGCTAAAGCAAAAACCGTTGGCATCTTTCAATTTGAAAGTGAAGGAATGAAAAACTTTTTGCGAAAATTAAAACCAACTTCATTTCTAGATATCGTCTCCGCCATCGCTCTTTATAGACCGGGGCCAATGGATAATATTGATTCATTTATTAGGCGTAAGGAAGGAAAAGAAAGAATCACCTATCTTCATCCTGACTTAGAACCTATTTTAAAAGAAACCTATGGAATTATTGTCTATCAAGAACAAATTATGCAAATTTTAGTAAAGGTTGGTGGCTTTTCTTTCGCCGAAGCTGACACAATTCGCCGCGCTATGAGTAAGAAAAAACGCGAAATCATTGAAAGCGGTGAGGAAAAGTTTCTTCGTCAGTCTACAAAAAGAGGCTATGACAAGAAAATTGCTAAAGAAATTTATGACTTGATTTTAAAATTTGCAAACTTTGGTTTTAATAAATCACACTCGGTATCCTATGCTTTAATTGGGTATCAAATGGCCTATTTAAGGGCGTATTATAAAGCTTATTTTATTGCCAATCTTTTAAATATGAATGTCAGTAATACCCAGAAAACCAAAGAATATATTGCCTTAGCCAAACAAGAAGAAATCATGGTGGCTCCACCCCTAATCAATCAAAGCGGTTTAACTTATAAAATTGAAGGTCGCCTTCTAAGGATGCCCTTAGGTGTCATTAAAAATATAGGTATCGAATCCATTAAAAATATTTTAAGTGAACGTGCCAAAAAACCTTTTCAAGATTTCTTTGACTTTGTCGCAAGAACCTATGGTAAAAGTGTAAACCGAAAAACAATCGAAGCGCTTATTATGGCTGGAGCTTTTACAGAATTTAAAGAAAATAAAAACACTTTATTTCAAAATTTAGAAAAAGCCATCAATTATGCAGCCTTAACAGGGAGTGAAGAAGATAATTCAATTTTAAAACCTGCGCTTATAGCAAAACCAGCTCCGACAGCTGAAGAAGAACGGGTATATGAATATAACTCTTTTGGCTTCTATATTAGTAATCATCCAGCGAGTAAATATCTAGATCCTAAAATCATGAAGCTAGAAGAAATGACTAGTCATTACAATCAATATGTTACGTGTGTAGTGTTATTAGAATATAAAAAAGAAATTCAAACCAAAAACAATGAAAAAATGGCCTTTTTAACCGCATCAGATGAAACTGGAGAAGGAAACTTTGTTGTTTTTGCCAGTGAAATGAAAGAATTAGCCACCGTTAAAGTTGGAGATTGTGTCCTAATTCAAGGACGAGTGGCTAGAAGATACATGGAGTATCAAATCAATGTAAATCATATCGAAAAAATAAAAGAAGGAGTGTAGTATGGCAGATGATGTAAAAAGATTTTTAGATAGCATTGCCTATAAAGAAAATCGTGAAGATGTAAAAAATGTACAAATTTCTAAAGTTTTACTTCATAAAAATGTGCATCTTTTTGAAGTAGTCATGCATAACAATGAAGTTTTACCTTATGAAACTGTACGAAATTTATACAAAGCCTGTGAAAATAAAATTAATCAAAAAGAAGAATGCACAATTACTTTAGAGTATCAAAGTGTTACCAAAGAGGATGTCGTAAATTATGTGGCTGCGATGATGAAAGAATACGTAGAAGAAAAACCTTCACTCATCAGTGTTTTATCAGAAAAACCAAGCATCGAAAACAATCAAATTTCTTTACAAGTTTCTAATAAAACAGAAGCTCAAGAAATGCAAAAAGAAGTCGCAAATTTTGCTCAAAAACTACGGCAATACGGATTAGGAGACTATCATTTCATCGTGCATTTAAATGAAGAAATGCAAAAGAGTATTCAAGAAGAGATTCAAAAATCAAAAACAGAAACCGAAAGAATCGAGACAAAACCAAAAATTGAAGGCAATATTTTATTAGGAAAAGAAATAACCGGTGAAGTTACACCCATTAATAATATCATGGGCGATGTAAAAAATGTGGTTTTTGAAGCATATATCTTTGGTATTGAAACTTTAGAAAGAGAAAATATTAATATTATTACTTTAAAAATCAGTGACAAAACAAACTCTTTGTTAGCTAAAATATTTAAACGGGATAAAAAAGAATATCTTGCTTTATTAGGTAGTTTAAAAGAGAACAATTGGTATCGTTTTAATGGTAATGTCGAATATGATAATTTTGCTAAAGACTTTGTTTTAAGTATTCGCAATTTAGAAAGAATCGATTCCAAAGATGACATTCAAAAAGATGAAGCCGAAATGCCAAGAGTAGAACTTCATGCGCATACTATGATGAGTGCCATGGATGGAGTCATTGAAGCTAAGTCATTGGTAAAATATGCTGCCAAACTAGGCCACAAAGCGATTGCTGTGACGGATCATAACTGCGTTCAAGCTTTCCCAGACCTTTACCATGCAGTATGTGACTTAAATAAAGGCAAAGAAGGGTCGGATCGTTTTAAAGTTTTATATGGGGCCGAGATGAACGTTGTCAATAACGATGTCGATATTATCTTTAATCCTCAAGAATACAATTTACTAACGGACGCCTATGTTGTATTTGATACAGAGACAACCGGTTTTTATGCTGGTAGTGATCAAATGATTGAAATTGGTGCTGTTAAAATTCAAAACGGCAAAATATTGGATCGCTTTGATGAATTAATCGACCCCCATCGTCCTTTACCTAAAAAGATTACAGAACTTACCTTTATCACCGATGAGATGCTAGCGGGTAAAGACAATGAAGAAAATGTCACGAAACGCTTTTTAGAATGGGCTGGAGATTTACCGATGGTCGCTCATAACGCTAAATTTGATATTTCCTTTATGCAAGCTGCTTGCAATAAATATGGTTTTGGCGAGTTTAAAAAGTGCGTGCTTGATACAATGTCAATCGCGCGTATGCTCCATCCCGAGTGGCCTAATCATAAACTTCAAACCCTAACCAAAAGATTAGATGTGCCATGGGATGAAGATAAACACCATCGTGCCGATTATGATGCGGAAGGAACGGCTCTAGCTTTCTACAAAATGTGTAAATCTTTAGATGATCAAAATATCGCGACTACTACGGATTTATTAAACAATATTGATACTGAATCTTTGGTGCGTTTCTCTTTTCCATTCCATGCAACAGTTCTTGCAAAAAACCGTGATGGCCTAAAAAATCTTTTCAAGATCATTTCGATCGCAAATACTAAATATTTATATAAAAATGAACAACCTAAAATCCCTCGTAACGAATTAAATGATTTACGGGCAAACCTACTGATTGGATCAGGTTGTATTAATGGTGAAGTCTTTGATAAAGCGGGCAGCAAAGAAGATGAAGAATTAGTAAATATGATGAACTTTTATGATTATATTGAGGTTCAACCGATCAGTGCCTTTACGCATTTGATTGGTCCTGAAGCCAAATTTCCAAATGTTCATGCTGCTGAAGAATATGTAAAAAGAATTATTCGCGTAGCCAAAGAAGCAGGAAAACCAGTTGTCGCGACAGGTGATGTACATAATCTTCGTAAGGAAGATAAAATCTATCGTGAGATCATTGTAAATCAAAAATTCAACGGTAAACTTCATCCATTAAATAGAAGAGGAATTGAAGTGCCCAATATGTATTTAAAAACAACGGCTGAAATGCTCGAAGACTTCTCATTCCTTCCACCGGAAGTGGCTTATGAAATTGTCGTAGAAAATCCGAATAAAATTAATGAAATGTGCGAAGAAATCGAAGTCATTATCGACACTCCAAAACCTTTCGCACCGAGAATTCCAAATTCGGTTGAAACAATGACCGAACTTGTTTACGATAAAGCTAAAGAATTATATGGCGAACCTCTTCCAATGAATATCGAAGAAAGATTAGCTAAAGAGCTATATGGTGATGCTTTAATCAATGCTTGTAAAGAAGAAACCGAGAATGATGAAGAAGCGTTCTTATTAGTTCATGAAACCATTTTAAAAGGTAAAAATGCGGTTATTGAAATGGTAAAAAAACATCTAGAAGAAGAGGGAAGTGACGAAGAAAAACAAGTCTTAGCTGAAAAAAAACTAGGCGGTATCATCGGTGCTAATTATGACGTTATTTATTTGATTGCTCAAAAACTAGTAAAGCACTCGAATGATGAAGGGTTCCTAGTTGGTTCCCGTGGTTCGGTTGGTTCTTCCTTTGTGGCAAATATGATGGGAATTACCGAGGTAAACAGCCTAGAAGCCCATTACCGTTGCCCAAAATGTAAATATAGTACATTCGTGGATGACGAAGGAAATCCACTTGGCCAAACTTATTCTTGTGGCTTTGACTTACCAGACAAAAACTGTCCAAAATGTGGCGAAAAAATGCAAAAAGACGGTCATGATATTCCGTTTGCAACCTTCTTAGGTTTTAATGCTGACAAAGTACCAGATATCGACTTAAACTTCTCAGATTTAAACCAAGCAAGCGCCCATGAATATACCAAAGTATTATTCGGTGTCGATAATGTGTATCGAGCAGGAACTATTGGTACTGTAGCTGAAAAAACAGCTTATGGTTATGTAAGAGGCTATTGCGAGGCCAAAAATATTATCATGCGCAATATTGAAATTGAAAGACTAGCGATTGGTTGTACAGGCTGTAAACGAACGACTGGCCAACACCCTGGTGGCATCGTTGTTATTCCAGATTATATGGAAGTGTTTGATTTTACTCCATTCCAGTTTCCAGCTGAAGACCCAACTAGTGCTTGGCGAACGACTCACTTTGATTACCATGCAATTGATGCCGATGTCTTAAAACTAGATATTTTAGGTCATACCGATCCAACGCAACTTAGAATGATTCAAGAATTAACGGGCGATGATGTCACGAAAGTTCCCCTAGATGATAAAGGAGTAATGGAGCTTTTTACAGGAACCAAATCCTTAGGAGTTACCAAAGAACAAATTATGTGTGATACAGGAACTTTAGGCGTGCCAGAATTTGGAACTCCATTTACCATCCAACTTGTTAAAGACGCCAAACCTACGACTTTTGCAGAACTTGTAAAAATATCTGGTTTAGCTCACGGTACCGACGTATGGCTAGGGAATGCTCAAGAATTAATTCAAAAAAATATTTGTCCATTCAAAGAAGTTATTGGTTGCCGTGATGATATTATGGTCGAACTTATGAAAAAAGGTGTTCCAGCTAGTAAGGCCTTCAAAATCATGGAATTTGTTCGTAAAGGTAAAGCGAGCAAAGATCCAGCTCAGTGGAACGAATATGCTGAAGAACTAAGAAAATACAATGTTCCTGAATGGTATATTAAATCTTGTCAAAAAATCAAGTACATGTTCCCAAAAGCCCATGCTGCTGCCTATGTAACTAGTGCTTTTAGAATTGCTTGGTATAAAGTGCATAAACCATTAGTTTATTATGCAACTTATTTTTCAACTAGATTCCAAGACTTTGATATTGACTCAATGATAAAGGGCTATGATGCGATTCGTTCAAAAATGCTAGAACTTCAAAGTAAAGGACACGATATGACCAACAAAGAAGCATCTTTATTAGAAACTTTAAAACTAGCCCTAGAAGCAGCTGCTAGAGGCGTTAAATTTAAAATGATTGATATTGAAAAAAGTGATGGCAACAACTTCATTATGGATGAAAGTGACAATAGCTTAATCATGCCCTTTAGAAGCCTAGATGGCCTTGGGGATTCTGTTGCAACCAAAATTATGGAAGAAAGAAAAGAAAAAGCTTTCTACAGTGTCGAGGACTTCCAAAATCGTGGCAAAGTAAATCAAACAACTATTGATAAAATGCGCGTGATGGGAATTTTTGAAGGCATGCCAGAAACTAGCCAACTAAGTTTATTTTAAAGGAGGACAAAAATAAATGCAAAATTTTCTGCGAAATAAAGCATATTATTATTTAAAAAATTTACAATATAAGCTTCAAGGAGTTCAATGTCGAAGACAAAATAAAGGATATTTAAAGGAAGAAATTGTTTTAAAAGATGCACTGCTCTTTTCCGATTTTGAAACCCTTTCTGAAAAATATAAAAAAAGAGAAAGCAAAGAATCACAAGGAAAATGGCAAGTAGAAAAAATAGGACTAGGTAGGATATATACATATTATTTAGAAAAACCTGTCGTTCAATTAAAATTTAGTACGGATGTGCTTTTAGCGGATATTATAATGCTAGAAAAAGAGAAGTTACTAGATCCTTTTTTAAAAAAAATTATTTGTGAAAAGATTCATGAAGTTTCTTTTTCAAATCCAGAAATTTTAGAAGAAAACTTGTATTATTTTACTAGCCTTGATAATCTTTTAAATCTATGGACAAGTGGTATTTCTAAAAACAATTTATCAATAAATGATTTAAAACTTCTTGCTTATATTGCAATGAAAATTCAAGAAGAAAAATACAGTCGCCTAAATATATTTGATTTCAAAAAAATTGTTGCTTGTCTTTTTGAATGTGATTTAGATAAAATAACTTATCAATTTTTAGGTTGGCCAAAGGCGAAAATCTATATTGGTACTTTAGACATTTCAAATCATTTAGTAGAAAAAGAATACATGCCTGAGATTGTTTTGGGTAATCTGTATATTCATGATATTGGCAAAAGCATAGATAAACTTGTTTGTCCAAAGATAGTTTGTGGGGATATGGTTATTAAACAAAAATGGATAGAACACTTAATTTTGCCTGAGGTATCTTTAGGTTTTATGGATATAGAAGATGCTCGTTATTTAAAAGAAGTAAAGTTGCCTAGACTTTTATTTGATGGTATTCGGTTTCAAAAATTACGTGAAATTTCAATGAATTATCCGCTTATTTTCCCATCTGTTATATGGGGTGGAATGTATTTTCCTTCTTTAAATTCAAAAGAAAATATTGTCATGCCTCAAGTGAATCATGGTGAATTTCAATTAAGGGAAGAATATGTTTGTCATGAAGAAAATTGGGAAGAAGTTCAAAAAAAAGAAAAAAACTGCACTTTAAAAGAATTAGAAAGTAAAATTTTGGCTCATGAACTTTCGAGAAAAAAGAAACAGAAAGTAGGGTAAAAATGTTTGAACCAAGAACAGAAAATTTAAATCAAAAGGCGGACAAAAGGCATGCCAGAAACTAGCCAACTAAGTTTGTTTTAAAAATTTTAAACAAAGAATTATACGAAATTTAGTGAATTATCTGTGTATTTTTCTATCTATTAAAAAGAAAAGTTGAAATAACAGTAGTTATGCTTCAAAATGAGTTGAAAAATTAAAAATATAACTTATAATACTTAAAAGCAGGGAGGAAATGTATGGAAAATCAAAGAAATGAATCTTATCAAGAAAGGAAAAAATTAACTTTATTAAATGTAAAGGAATTATCTTTAGAAAGAAAATATGCTCAGTTATACAAAAAATCTCTTGAAGGAAGTTTTATAGCAAATGTAAGAGGAAAAGCATTAAAGCAAAAAATCGATAAAATTGGTATGTTAAAAGCATATGAAGAACAATCACAATTATTTCAGACGCTAAGAAATACGGAATATGAACCATTTATACGTTCATTAATTCAAGAATTTGAGCAAAATTCTTATCAAGAAAATTTACAAAGTTTAACCAATATTTCAAGCGATTTAGCAGTTATGAAAGAAACAACTTTAGATTTTTATGAGACATTAAAAGATAGCAAAGTTATCAAAGAAAGTCAAACTATCTTAAAGGAAAAAAATTTAGGTGAATCTATTGACGCGTTTCCTAATCGTAAGATAGGCAAAATGTATTACAATTATTTAGAAGGAACTTCATCATTTATGATGAAGCCAACGGATACAATATATGATTATTGGGTATACCAATGGTTGAGTGCAAATTGTTGTGCTCATCATATTGCTAGTCAAGATGTAAATATTTCAAATCAAGCTTTTTTAAGTACCGTACCCGCTTTTTTAAATTTAATCTTTGTAGATGATCTAGCTAAAAAAATGCATAGGGATGAAGAATTTGTAACGGTAAAAAAAATGTATCATCACCAAGTAGCCAAAAAAATTATATTCTCAGAATGGGTGCAAAGAATATTTGATTATGCAATACATAGTGGATGTCCAGATTTTAAAAATGCGAAAGACATAGAAATAACTTTAGTTTCGGAATGGACAAATCTTTTCACGGCTTTCGCCGGATATAGTTTGTTTAAAATTTGGCAAGAAGATCCACGTACAGCTATGCAAATGTTAGATGCATATATAAATAATTTTTCACAAGTTTCTCAAACGTTTGATTTATCTTTAATAGGCATATCAAACCAAGATGTTTTAAAATATACTAGGGATTTCGGAAAATATGGAAAATAAGCGAAATCATAAAGGACAAACACTAAAAAATATTCTTGCTCTTCGTTTTGAAGTATGCTAAAATACATATAGTTTTGATGTGAGGAGGTTATACCTATGGCTAAAAATGAAAGTAGACAATTTATTGGTTTAAAGTGTTCTCGGTGTGGCAAATTAATTCGCCCAACAAGTAAGAACAAAAAAAATACACCTGATAAATTAGAAATTAAAAAATATTGTCCAAATATCCAAAAAAAAACAATATTTAAAGAAACCAAATTAGAAAAATAATAAAGGAGGATTGTCATGAACATCAATATTAATGATATTAAAAATGGCATGACCATTATCATCGATGGAAATCTTTGTCAAATTGTAGAATTCCAACATGTAAAACCTGGTAAAGGTAGTGCTTTTGTCCGCATGAAATTAAAAAACTTGCGAACAGGTGCTGTTGTTGAAAACTCTTACAATACGAATATTAAAATTGAAAGAGCGCATATTGATCGGATGCCAATGCAATTTTTATATGCTGACGGCGACAATTTTGTTTTCATGAATACCGAAACTTACGATCAAGTAGAAGTTCCAGGTAGTAAACTAGCTGATGAAAAGAAATTTTTAAAAGAAGGTTTAGAAATTCAATTAGATTATTATGAAGGTGAATTACTAGGCGTGACTTTACCAGAAAAAATTGAATTTGAAATAACAGAAACAGAACCTGCCGTTAAAGGAAATACAACAAACAATGCCATGAAAGATGCTAAGATTGAAACGGGATATACTGTTAAAGTACCTATGTTTATTAATCAAGGCGAAAAAATTATTATTTCGACAAGTGATGGCAAATATTCAAGTAGAGCATAGCGATAAGCCATGCTTTTTTTAGATTAGAAGAGGAAAATGAAGTCAAGTTATGTCGATTAGTTGACGTGCTATCGCAACATTTGCTTGAAATCTAAAAAAATATGATATAATAGAAAATATAGAAGGTGAGTACTATGAAACTTGAAAAATTTAAAGAAAAAAACGTCAAAAAGACAGGAATCATTATTTTTACAGTCGCGTGCATTTTGTTGATTGCCGGTGTATTCTTCTACACTTCCTTTGCATCATTTGAAAGCAATGCAACGTATAACATGATTGAAGGAACAGTGGTAGCCCCACCAGATTTATCTTTTACATTCTATCGAGATGGGGAAGCATCAGATGAAATGCCAGCCGCAAGCGAAGGATATACTTTTCAATCTGCTACTTGTGATCCCAGTGAAGCAACCGTTGATTTTGATGAAACAGAATGGTCTGTTAAAGTTTTAAATATGACTTCCTCAACTACTTGTGACTTATATTTTACAAGTACTCCATAGGGATAATGTACTATGAAGTGGCTAAAACAAAAAAATCGTATCTTTATCCTTGGACTACTTTTAGTAGCAGTATTACTTTTCATTCCGATGTTTATTCATCCTTATTATACTAATGGAGACACCTTATATCATGTTAGTAACATTAATGTATTAGTCGGCATGATTAAAGAAAACTTCTGGGATGGCATTTTTAGCAAAATTGTTCCTTTAGTCGCGAATAACTTTGGTTATGGCACCCGTTTATTTTATCCGCCATTATCTCATACAATCGCGGCCTATATGGCTTATTTTTTAGATTTTTTGTCAATAGATGTTCTGACATCTTTAAAAATAACTCATTTTTTAATTTATTTTTTCTCAGGAGTCATATTCTTTTACTGCGCGAATCGTTTCTTTAAGGATAAAAAATTAAGCTTTATCGGAGCTTTAATTTATATGACTAGTGCTTATCATATCAACGAGATTTATGTTCGAGATGCTGAGGCCGAAAGTTTACTTTTTCTTTTTCTTCCACTCATCATTACAGCAGTGAAAGAATTACTTGAAGGCAACAAAAAACTCTTTTATCCCTTATTCATAATTGGCTATGTAGGTGGCATCTTATCTCATTTTACAATGATGATTTATTTTACCTTATTTTTAGGTATAAGTATGCTGTTCTTTTACAAAAAGATCTTTAAAAAAGAATTCTTAATTCCTTTTATTAAAGCATGTCTTTTAGTATTTTTATTGACGGCTTTTTTCTTCGAACCTCTATTTGAACACAAGTTTTTTGGTAACTACCGTGTCTATGAGAAATGGGTAATGTCATGGGGTATTCAACATACAGCATTGTGGGGATTTGAATATTTTGCGCCATTTAGTAAAGACGAAATTTATTTTTACTTCAGCATTATTACAATCATTTTATTAGTAGTTGTCGCGAAGTTCTATCGTCATTCTTTTCGTGAGGATAAATACAAACTAGTGCTCATCTTTGGTATTTTAAGTTTATGGCTTTCAACCGTTTATTTTCCATGGATTTTAATGCCATATACTTTCTTTATGATCCAATTTGGTTGGCGGCTAGTTGCCTTTGTTATTCTGGCCGTCTCCTTTATCGCACCACTTGCTTTAAAAAAAGTTCGTTCGAAACTTCTATATGTCACGGTGATTTTAGGTTTAATTTTATCAGGATTTTCTTCTTTACATTTTGCTTCACAAGATGCTCTAGATATAAGTTTTTTAGATTATAACTTTGGTATGGGCTGGCAAAGAGAATATTTACCAGTGAATGTTGAGAGTAACATCGACTACTTTAATTCTCGTGATGAAAATATTAAAACAACCAACGAGGATGCGACGATTACAATTTTAAATAATGATGTTCCTACTTTAGAGTTTACTGTTGAAAGTGAAGAAGAAATTGAAATAGAAATGCCACGTATTTTCTATTTTGGTTATTCATTACAAGACAGTGAAGGAAATTCCTATGATTTATGGGAAAATGAAAACGGATTCTTAAGTTCCAAAGTAAAAAGCGGCTCTTATACTTTAACATTTGAAGGCACACTAGCTTACCGTATTTGTTTGTATATTTCATTAGGAACATTAGGTGGTATTATAATTTACGGTATCTACTATAAATTTGTTAAAAGAAAGTCTTAAAAGAGACTTTTTTTCTTTGCTCACTAAAAATATGATATACTTATATAAGATAAAGGAGAGTGCAGTATGAAGTATCGCTGTAAAATTTGTGGCTATATATATGATGAAGAAATAGAAGGAAAAAAGTGGACAGAGCTACCAGAGCCTTATGTTTGTCCAATGTGTTTTGTCAGTAAAGAAATGTTTGCACCCTATGTTTTGGAAGACACGAAAGAAGAAAAAGAGAGTAAGAGAATTTTTGAACATGCTGTTTTATTCGATGAAAAAAATTTAGGCGTAGGTAAAGACGACTCTGTCTGCATAGATTGTGGTATTTGTAAAACGACTTGCTTAGAAAGATGTGGTCTAAACTTTGGTGAAGATACAGAAAAATGTTTAACTTGTGGTCAATGTATTATGACTTGTCCTACTAATGCCTTGCGTCCTAAAGATGAAGTAACCGAGGTGAAAAAAGCGAAAGAAAAGGGCAAAATATTAGTTGCCTACACCTCACCAGCTATTCGTGTTTCTATTGGTGAATCTTTTGGCTTTGAAGCAGGCACATTTTTAAAAGATGAGCTTGTTGGAGCCTTACGCGCATTGGGATTCACTTATGTTTTAGACACAACTTTTGGCGCAGATTTAACGATCATGGAAGAGGCAACTGAATTAAAAAATCGTTTACAAAACAATGGCGTTTTACCAATGTTTACTTCCTGTTGTCCAGCTTGGGTCAAATATGCAGAGACTTTCTATCCCGAAATATTAGACCATCTTTCTACTTGTAAAAGTCCAATCGGTATGGAAGGTGTCATGGTAAAAGAATATTTTGCAAGCAAAATGAACATCGCGAGCGAAGATCTTTATACCGTTGCGATAACTCCTTGTACGGCTAAGAAATTTGAAGTAAAACGTGAAGAAATTCCAGGAACAGATGCTGTAATTACTGTTTCAGAACTTACAAAATGGTTAAAAGAAGAACAAATCGATTTGCGAAATGTCACCAAAAGCAATTTTGATTCTTTACTAGGTGAAGGAAGTGGGGGAGGAACGATCTTTGGAAACACCGGAGGAGTCGCCGAATCTGCCTTACGAACACTTTACTATTTTCTAACTGGCAAAGACTATGAAAATGCCCATCTTTCTTTCCAGGATGCTCGCGGCTATGATAACGTGAAAGAACTTGCCTTAAACATTGATGGTTTAGAAATTAGAGTAGCAGTCGTTCACAAAATACGATCAGCCGGAAAAATTCTTGAAGATGTTAAAAACGGAATAAGTCCTTATCATTTCATTGAAATTATGAATTGCCAAGGTGGTTGTGTTGGCGGCGGAGGCCAACCAAAATATCCTGAAGGAAAAGAAAAAGAAATTAAAGAAAAACGCATCAAAGGCCTTTACAATCGCGACGAGAGTGACACGATTAAAGCAAGCTATCAAAATCCAGATATAAAGAAGATTTACCAAGACTTTTTACTTGAACCAGGTAGCGAAATCGCTCATCGTTATCTTCATACAACTTACAAACCTCGTTCATAATGCCAAAATTTTTGTCAACTTGCTTGTCAAGTTGCTTTTTTTTGCTTTTTTTTAAATCGTTTTCTTTACTTTTTGGGGATTTTTTAGTAATATAATGGTAGACAGTGGTAGAAAGTGGAAGAAAGTGGGGGATTAGATATGTTCATGGGGGAATATCATCATACTATTGATGAAAAAGGACGAATTGTAATCCCAACAAAGTTTCGCGAGCAATTAAAAGACCAATTTATTATTGCCAAAGGCATTGAAAATTGCCTTTATGTCTATGCCAAAGTAGATTGGCAACATCTAGTAGAATCCTTAAATACTCTACCTTTTACCAAAAAAGATGCTCGTACTTTTATCCGCAGCTTTTTTTCCGGTGCCACTGAATGCGAGTTTGACCGTCAAGGAAGAACTTGTATAACCTCCCCATTGATCATTCACGCTGGTTTAAAAAAAGACTGTGTCATAATCGGCGCGAATGATCGTATTGAAATATGGGATAAAGAAGCTTGGGAGAATTTCTTACAGGATAACGAATCCAAGCTTAGTGATATCGCGGAAAATTTATTTGGAGGAATTTCCTAAATGAAACATTATTCAGTTTTACAAAAAGAAGCAATTGAGGGTTTACAAATTAAAGAAGATGGTATCTACGTGGATGCAACTTTAGGATATGCCGGTGATGCCAGTGCGATACTAAAAAGAATAAAAAGGGGAAAATTATTCGCCTTCGATCGCGATGAAGATGCTGCAAATTATTCGGAAGAAATTTTAAAAAACATTGGAAATTCCTATCAAATTATTCGCCAAGACTTTGTAAATTTAAAAAGCGAACTCAACCTTTTAGGTGTTGAAAAGGTAGATGGTATTTTATTTGACTTAGGTGTTTCTTCACCACAATTAGATGAAAATAGAGGCTTTTCTTATATGCGCAACGAAGTTTTAGATATGCGGATGGATAAACGTGAAGACTTTGATGCCAAAGTCTTACTAAAAACCTATTCAGAAGAAGAATTAAAAACGATTTTCTATCAATACGGTGAAGAAAAAAGAAGTGCACTCATTGCCAAAGCAATCGTAGATTATCGTAAGAAAAAAGACATAACTTACACTCAAGAATTGTGTGATATTATCAAAGATTCTGTAGGAGCAAAATACTTCTATGATACACATCCTGAACGCAAAATATTTCAAGCGATTCGCATTGCTGTAAATCATGAATTAGAAGATTTAGAAAAAGTCTTGCCCGATGCCATTTCACTACTAAAAAAAGGTGGACGCTTAGTCGTTATTACTTTCCACTCTCTAGAAGATCGTATTGTAAAACAAACATTCAAAAAATATAGTGAAGTCGATAAAATCGTGAGTGGATTACCAGAAATTCCACTAGAATACCAACCAACACTAAAAATTATTAATAAAAAACCAATTGTTCCAAGTGAACAAGAACTAGCAGAAAACAGTCGCAGTAAAAGTGCAAAATTAAGAATTGTAGAAAGGATCTGATAATATGCGTAAAACTCATAAAAAAGTAAAAATGCTTAAAGGAGAAAAATTTTTGTATATTCTCATTGTTTTTGCCTTAATTCTTTTTCCAATTGGCACTGTTTTTACCAAAGCTGTACTTTCTGAAACAAATATTTCTTTAGAAAAAATGAAATCAAAAATTGCAACACAAGAAGGTATTAATGAATCTTTAAGTATGCAAGTAGATGAACTTGCTTCATTGGATAAAATCCAAGAAGTTGCAACCGAAAAAGGTTTGACGTATAATAATGAAAATATTAAAAATGTTAATGAATAATTAAAGGAGCCAAAATGGGTAAAATTAAAAGAAAAAACTATAAAATTCGTTTAAATATGAAACAGACAATGCTCATTGTTGGTCTTTTTTTCTGCCTAATTATCATTAAATTAGCTTATGTGGTGTTAAGTAACAATGTTGATGGTATTAACTTAACAGAGTTTGCCAGTAGCCGTAATACGACGAAAGAAACCTTATACGCCAGTCGAGGAGTCATTTATGATGTAAATGGTAAGCCTTTAGCTAAAAATGCCAACTCTTACAAAATCATTGCTATTTTATCACCTTCAAGAACAACAGATATGAATAATCCTAAACATGTGGTAGATAAAGAAGGAACAGCAAACTCACTATGTGCAATTCTAGCCAGTACAGAAGAAGGAAAAACAAAATGTACTAGTGATTTAAACAATTACTTTGCTCAAGATCTTTATCAAGTAGAATTAGGAACATGGGGCCGTATTACTGAAGATGAACGCCAAGCTATTTTAAAGTTAGATTTACCCGGTATTGAATTTGAAACTTTAGCCAAGAAAAGACAATACATTAATTCATCGTGGGCCTCTTATATTATTGGTTATGCCCGTAGCAACGATGAAGGAGAAATTGTCGGTGAAATGGGAATAGAGGCATATTTTGACAACGAATTAAAAGGCCAAAATGGCTATGTCGAATACCAACAAGATGCCTATGGCTATAAAATGGCCACCAGTGAAGAAATCAGAGAAGATGCCGTTTCAGGATCAGATGTTTATTTAACGATTGACAGTGATATTCAAAATGTTTTAGAAAATGCCATCGCTAGTTTTTCTAAAGACAAAACACTTGAATGGGCAATGTTTACAATTATGGATGCTAAAACGGGCGCGATTGTCGCGAGTGCATCGAACCCAAATTTTAACCCAAATACTTTAGAAGGATTAGACAATTATTTAAATCCATTAGTAAGTTACCAATATGAACCAGGTAGTACTATGAAAATATTTTCATGGCTTGCAGCAATGGAAAACGGTATTTATAATGGCAGCGATATGTATGAATCAGGAACAATTACTTTAAGTGATGGAGGAACGGTCATCAAAGACTTTAATAATGTAGGATGGGGTTCCATCAATTATGATACAGGCTTTGCATATTCATCCAATGTTGCCGCGACAAACCTTGCTTTAAAACTAGGATCTGCCAAATTAAATGACTATTATGATTTATGTGGTTTTGGCGAAAAAACAGGCATCACCCTTCCAGGAGAAGCGGAAGGCCAAGTAGATATCACTTATGAATCCGAACTTGCCAACGCTTCCTTTGGTCAAGGTATTTTAGTAACTCCAGTTCAACTTTTACAAGCCATGAGTGCTATTGCCAATGATGGAGTCATGATTAAACCTTATATTGTCGATAAAGTTGTTGATAGCGAAGGAAATACAACACTGCAAAACAGTAGAACTGAATTAACACGTATAGCTTCAACTGAATCCATTAACAAAATGAAAGAACTTTTATATAACGTTGTTTATAATAGTTTTTCTTACAATAAAAGCTATGCTCCATCTAATGTAACGATCGCTGGAAAAACCGGTACTGCCCAAATAGCTTCTGCAACCGGTGGCTATTTAACAGGTGAATATGATTATATTAAATCTTTTCTAGGCATTTTCCCTTATGAAGAGCCTCAATATGTATTCTATTTTGCAACGAAAGAATTTGTTGGCCCAAGTACAGATATTTATAATATTATTTCAAATACAATTAAAGAAGTAGCAAACATTGTAAATGTCACAGAAACCGAAAGTGATGTGGACGCATCAAAAATCATCTACATCACCCAATATCTATCAAAAGAAGTTACAACTGTTAGTGAAGACTTAAAAAATCAAGGCCTAACGCCAGTAATTATTGGCAATGGCAAATACGTTATCAATCAATATCCTTTAAGTGGAAGTAAAGTAATCGCTGGCTCAAAAGTTTTTCTTTTAACTAACGAAAGTACTTATAAAATGCCTGATGTTACAGGTTGGAGCACAAATGAAATTATTCGTTTTTGTAATTTGATTGGCCTTAATTACACCTTAAATGGTTATGGCAAAGTAACAAGTACAAATATTCCGGCAGATACCGTAATAGATCCAACTACAATGACTTTAGAAATTACTTTAAATACATAAAGTTCTCGTCAAAGAGAGCTTTTTTTTGTAAAAAATATTGAGATATAATGCGACTTTGTGCTATACTTTTTATAGTTAAAAGTATAAAAATAAGAATTCTTAGTTGTTGTTTTGACCATACTAAGTTATAGAAAGAGAAGTGTAAAAAAAATGGAA
>CALVJI010000004.1 GCA_944332105.1 uncultured Bacilli bacterium | reverse complement strand
TTTTTTTTGAAAATGGGAGCGATTATAAATGCGAGTACTTAAGTTTTCTTCCATTTTACTTAGGCGTTCTTTTGTTCTGTTTAAATGTTTCATCGGAGTAAAAGCACGAATATGTTCGATTATATTTTCTTTCCAAATCACCTCAACTTCCATATTTTGAAGTAATAAACGATAGATCATCTTTGAAAAAATAAACCCCATACTCAAATAAAGAAGAAGGCCTATGACTAGTAAATAAAAAAGATACTTGTTTAAGAAAAAGAGAAAAATACTTGCTAGAAAACCTAAAAAGAAGTTTAAGAAAAACTGTATAAAACTATCAATACAAATGTCTTTTAGATGTTCTGCTTCTTCAATACGTGTAAGTATTTCTCCTTCGCGGTAGCTTTTAAAAGTACGAATGGGCAATTTGAAAATATGTGTAAGTAAAGAATATAAATAATCGGTTTCCACTTCTCTACTTAAATATAATTGCAATGCTTCTTTTAAATAGAAAAAAATATTTTTAAGCAGAAGTAATAAACCAAAAAAGCAAACGATAAACCAAAGATATTGATCCCAGGCTCCTAAACTTAAACGAGTGAGCCCAACTTTCAAATAAAAACTATAAAAAATGGTGCCGAAAGAAATGAGAATACTGGTAATTATAAGTAAAGAAAGAAGACGTTTTTTCTTTTTCAATAAATCCCAAAGCATACTAATTACACTTTTTTCTTTTGGTAAGGTAAGGATCTCTTGTTTAGGAATGGCTAATAAGACTACATTATTCCATATTTTAGAAAAAGCTTCTTTCGTTATTTTTCTTTGCCCTCTTGCTGGATCCATGACCCATACTTCTTTCTTTTTCTTTTTGGTGATTACCATAAAATGATCAAGACCCTGTTCCATAGTAAAATGACCAATTGCTGGAAGAGGTATGGAATCTAAATCGTTCCAAGTAATTTTTTTAGCTAACACATCAAAACCATATTTTCTTAAAGCTTCTAATAAGTAATACGCATTCGTGCCATTTTTGGTGGTATATGTGTCTTCCCGAAGGCGATTCATTGGAACAAAGCCACCATAAAATTGAATGACATATGATAGACATGTAACTCCACAGTCTTTGACATCCCATTGTTTAATTGCTTTCATAAAAAAAGACTCCTTTCTTGTCCTTATACTATACATATACAAGAAAAAAGTCTTATTTCCTTTTTTTTTCGCGAATTTTTTTCGTTTTTTTTGATTTTTTTTCTTTGATGGCAATTTTTTTCATAATTTCAAACTCTTTTGGGTGACTTTTCCATAAAGATGGAAAGGCTTTGAGTAATCTTTTAGGAAATTTTTTCATTCCTTTTAATCGTTTTCTTAATACTCTTTCTAACATCCCAGGAATTTTTGTTAATTTTTCATTTTTTAAATCTTCTACGATAATTAAGCGATGACGTAAGTTATACGCTACAAAACAAGAGTAAATGACATCGAGTAAAAATAGAACAAAAAGAACGATGGATACACCTATTAAGACAGAATTTTTAAATTGCAATAAAAATTCATCCATATAAGGGTTTAAAATATAAAGAATAATCGGCGCGCCTAAACCAAATAAAATGGTGTTTTTTAAACATATACGTCCATGTAAATTGAATTTTTCATCTTTATAATCCCACCATTTATTGTGGAAGATTTTTTCTAGAGCATAGCCTGTCACATATTCAATGGCTGTAGTAATTATGGCACTTAAAAGCATGACTAATATAATATGATCTTTGATCGGACTTAACACCCAGATTAATAGTAATGAACCAATTCCATATATTGGGATATAAGGTCCACAAAAAAAGCCACGGTTGGCAATTCTTTTTTCTACAATTGCACAATTAATCATTTCAACTACATAACCGATCATACTAAATATTAAAAATTTTAAAAATAAAATACTCAATTGATACATAAATCCTCACTTCGCTTATTTTTATTATAGCATAGGCGCCCGAAAACATGTACTATTTTTTCAAAAACTTACATAAGATAGGATAGATACTTAGGAGGAATGAAAATGATTAATAAACAAAGTGTATGGTTTGTCACCCTTTTTAGTTTAATTTTAGTATTAGCGATTTACTATGTAACGATGCAGGATAGCAGTTTACAAAAGATTATTGAAAATAGTCAAAATGAAACGAGTGTACCAGTGAATGTCGATGTTGAAGAAAGTTCCTTGCTTGTTTCATTACGGGTTCAAGAAGATGAGGCTGTCTTAGAAGAAATGCAAAATTATCAAGCCGTTTTACTCGATGAGACTTCTACGACTGAAGAAAAAAATAATGCTTATAATTCACTGATGGCTTTACAATCTAAAAAAAGTGAAGAAGAAAAAATTGAACAGCAAATTAAAGAAACACAAAATTTAGATAGTTTTGTTAAAATTAAAGATGATACTATTAGTATTGTAATTGCTAGTGCCGAACATGACTCTAGTCTAGCTAATAATATTATTCGGACGGTTCAAAGTCTTTTTGATGAAGAAAAGTATATTACAGTTAAATTCCAAAATGCCTAATCACTAAAAACTCTCTTTTTTCATAAAATACCATGAGTAGACCTATGAAAGAGAGGATGATGGACATGAAGCAAAAAATATTAACGGCACGTGAAAAGGAAATTTTTGAAAAATTAATCCAGAATTATTCAACTAAAGAAATTGCTAACTCTTTTCACATCAGTGAAAAAACCGTTCGGAATCATATTTCGAATGCCATGCAAAAATTAGAAGTCAAAGGAAGAGCTAGCGCGGTAGTTGAATTGCTTCGTCTAGGAGAAATCTCCATTTAAAGAAAGCGAAAACTTTCTTTTTTTATTCATGAATTTTTACTTGTTTCATATCTTTTATTAGGTGAGTAAAAAATGATTAAAAATTGTGTCAAAAGAAAATTAATTATTACGACTTTTGCCCTACTCGTTTTTTTAATTACCTTGACTTTTCCTAAAACGGAAGAAGAAATTAAAAATGTAACGATTACATATACGCAGAATGCTTCTTTTCCTATATATCTTTTAGATAAAGATGAGTTTGTTGCTCGGACGAGTATTTCGCTTAAGAGTACGGATGTTGTGAAACAAGCTAAAGAGTTAATTGCTATGATGACGATTGATAATGCATCCGCGGCTTATATTCCGAATCTCTTTGCCCCTATTCTTCCTAAAAACACCAAGGTTTTAAGTATCGATGTACAAGATACTACTTTAAAAGTAAATCTAAGCCAAGAGTTTTTAAATATTCCTAAAGGTTATGAGGAAAAGGTGTTGGAATGTCTTGTCTATTCTTTAACGGAATTAGAAGGAGTTGATAGTATTCTTTTATATGTGGAAGGAGATGTTTTAGATACCTTACCTAATACAAATGAAAAACTCCCTTTACTTTTAACAAGGGATATCGGAGTTAATAAAATTTATGATTTGACAAATTTAAAAGACGTGACGAAGACAACAACTTATTATATCGCGAAAGAAAATGATTTTTCTTATTATATTCCGGTTACTTTATTAAGTAATTCTGATCAAAATAAAGTAGAGATTGTCATTGAAAGATTAAAGACCAATCCAAATATTAAAACAAATTTGATTAGTTATCTCAGTGCGAACACTGAAATTAAGAGCTATGAACTCTTAGAAGAAGAAATTGCCTTGAGTTTTAGTCCGGTTTTATATGAAGGAATCGTGAATGAAGATTTAGTTGAAGAAGTCAAGTATTCTATTTCTTTATCATTAATGGATACTTTACACGTTAAAAATGTGACATTTGTCGAGTAACAATTATTCTTCTTCATGGTAAGCAATGGAAAAATTACTCGGTCCTTCAATAGCTTTGCCGTCTAAATCAAATCTTGAACCATGGCAAGGACAGTCAAATGTTTCTTCTATTTCATTAAAAATAAGACCACATCCTAAATGAGGGCAACGATTCCAGACTTTATGCTGAATACCGTTTTTATCGACATAAACAAAAATACTTTTGCCGTTTCTCTTTTCAAGGTGAAGACTTTTAGGATACCACTTTTTTTGAGGATTTAGTATGCTTCCTATAAAAGATTTTCCAGTATTTAAAAGAATGCGCGGTAACTCGATCGCTTTCATTTTGTTGATACGATTTGGCAGAAATAAAGAAGCATAAGGATTTGACTGATTTAAAATGGCATCACTTAAAATTTGACCTGCTAAGAAGCCATTGGTCATTCCCCAAGTATTAAAGCCTGTAGCAATATAGATGGATGAGTTATTTAGAGCGCCGACAAAAGGTAGAGAGTCATTGGTCATAATGTCTTTATTGCTCCAAATATAGTTCTTTTTTCCATTAGCTTGTTGTTCTAGTTTTTGAAAGTGTTCAGCATCATTTAATTTAAAACCCAAGTCATGTGAACCAGTTAAATAAATTTTGGAATTTTTGTAGAAGCGATAGGAAAAAATAGGATCGTCCAGTGAAATACCTTGGGTTTCTTCGTTAGTGCTCGAAAAATTTATTAAATATGATTTTTCTAAATAACATTGTAAAGGGAACAGTAAAGGCCAAAGGAAGTATGGATAGTGGGTTGCTAATACCACTTTTTTTGCTTTAACAATGTGATTATTTATATAGCAGTTATAGTAGCCCTCTTCTTTTTTTATTTTAGTCAAAGTGCTTTCTTCATAGATAATATGATTTTTCTTGATTCCCATTTTGGCTAGAGCTTGTAAAAATTTTACGGGATGAAAAACAAAAGTTTCTTCTACTTTTAGAGTATAATACTCTTCTTTCTTTTCTTCCCACACAGGTACATGAAGACTTTCTAAAACTCGTTTTTCTTTTAAAATATCCTCATAGTTTTTCGAGTAAATATAAGAAGCTGTTTTTTGATAATCACACGAAATTTGGTTTTTATGGATACATTCTGTCATTAATTGGATCGCTGTTTGTTGAGATTCTAAATATTTTCGGGCCACCGCGAAAGAATGTTTTTGACATAGAGTTCCATAGATATTGCCTTGTAAAAAAGTTGCTTTAGCTGTGGATTTACATGTCACACCACTGCCGATTTGGCTCCGTTCTGCTAATATTACTTTTAAAGAAGTGTTTCGCAAATGATAAAATAAAGATATTCCTGTTATTCCACCACCGATAATTACAATATCTGCTTTACTATCTTCGTTTAATGATTGGTATTCATTTTTTAATGCTTCTTTCCAAATACTATAGTTTTTCATACTATCACCATTTATAATATGGCATGTTTTTACAAATATATGAGAATTATTCCAGCAAAAAACACCTACTTCTTAGCGAGTAGGTATTTCTATCTTTTTAAACAAAGAATTTGATAATCCGACTTCTTTCCGACTGTAACTTTTTTTCCTGTGTTTGAATTAAGATCAGTTTGCCATTCTTCTTCAAAGTAACAATCGCTTAAATTATAAGGCGTTGCTAAAATATCATCATAATTCCTTTTAGTGTCATCATATTCTTCTGTAATATATCGTAAAACAGGATTTTGAAAGAATGTTTTATAAAAGTCTACAAGATATTGATATTTTTGAAAATCATTAGCACATTCTTTATTTAATTGCAGGATGATAATTTGAATTTGTAAGGGTAACTCACTCCATTTTGTTTGAATGTCTTTAGAACATATTGACTTCACAACATTACTTTTTCCAACATATATTTGGCGTTTTTTTCTACATTTGTAAATTTTCTTTTTATTTAAAATCGAGTGTTTACTATTTTAATTAACATTTAATTAACATGTAAAATTTTTGCATATAATATATTTGACAAACAATATTTTTTATAGTATTATTTAGTCAAGTGAGTGAGTAGTTCGCTGAATTGCTGAAGGGTATATTTAAAATATACCAGCAGATTTACTCTGTGGGAACCTTCAGGCAGGGGAAAGCTCACTTTTTTTATTTTCGATAAAAATTATTAATTGTTTAAGTTCTTTTGCTTCACTATCACTTGGAACTAATTTCAATCCATAACTTAAATAGTTATTATTTTTGCAATAGATTTTCTCTTTCTTCTTGTTGACATATCCATAATGGGTAGAATCATGGTATTTTAATGCTTGAAACAATGCGCTACAACAACAATCTGCAAGTTGTAGTAATCGTTTCCGTTCGTTAGGTATTATTTTGATAGTTTTTATTTTTTTCACATCAATATTAAACTTCTTATGATTTTTGCTATTTAGATATTCACTCAAACTCTGCTTTGATAAGTTTCCTCTCGAACTAATATTTATGTTTGCTATTCCATGTTGTTCGTTCATAAACCAACAAATTCTTTCGTAGAGATAGCCGCTAAAGTAATTATAAATATTATGTGAAGGGATAAGTTTTATGCATTTTGTATCCACGACAACATTTATAATTGTTAAATCTAGGGTGGCAACAACATCCATAATCATATTTTTATTTGGCAAACCTTTTATCAACTTCCAATGTAGTTGGGATTTTATATTCATTTCCAAATTTTGCTTTATTATGTCTACATTTTTGGCGATTTTTAGATCATTTTCTTTTTTTACAATTAATGCAGTTAATATAAAATATTTAGAACCTTTTTTGATTCCTTCATCTCCAGATTCATCGATGTACACATTGTATTCTTCCATGCTTGTTCTTCCTTTCTTACCAATTGCTTGTGAAGATAATATCCTAGAAAAAATAGACAAAGACCTTATGTTTTTTTACAAAAAAATTAGATATTACAATTAGCAGTATCTATACAATTGCTAGATCCACTGCAATCCTTGAAGCTTCTGTTTCATGATTAAATCGTACTCTATAAAATATTATTTGTCAATTTTTTTACTAGCGTATTTTAAGATATAAAGGAAGATAGTTCAATTAACAAAAAAGATATTTCGGAGTAATTTTGAGAGTAATTATTTAAAAAGCTCCGTAAAACACGGAGCTTAATAAGCAGAAATGGTGTCCTGGGCGAGATTCGAACTCACGACCGATCGCTTAGAAGGCGATTGCTCTATCCAGCTGAGCTACCAGGACATCTAAAGAAATTATAATACATTCTTATTATAATTTCAATCTAAAAAATTATTCCTCTTCTTTTTTAATATGTAAAACATCTTCATTTTTGTAATAACCACATTTAGCACATGCACGGTGTGGTCTTAAATTTGCGCCACATTTTGGACAAGTCGTAATTTCTCCTACTTCTTTCTTTAAATGTGTACGACGCATTCTTTTCTTAGTCTTACTGGTTCTTCTAAATGGAACAGCAAATAATTGAAGATTTAATTTCATAATTCACTCCTCTTTCTCTTGCAGAAGCTTCCTTAACGGAGCTAACCGGGGATCAATATTTTCTTCATCCTCTTTCCCCACTACTCGCCATCCAGCATCAGCTTCAGGATTTTCTATATTAGCGCTTTCTGTATAGCTAATGGGGTTTTCCAGAACAATATTTTCCCATAAAATTGCCATAATATCAAGTGTATTTTGCGAATTTTCTAAAAATCTGCCACATATTTCGCTATCTTCTGTTATTTTTTCGTTTAATTCAAACTGGAATGGATAAGAAACTTCTTTTAAATCTCTAGCATCTTGCAAAATAAATGTTCCTTGACAAGATAACTTTAAAATATCATCTTGATTGGCATCTGAAGTAATAGAGAATTTCACGTTTACATCTCTTATATCGATAATCGCCATTTTTTCATAATAACTTTTAGGAATTTGAACTACCGATGCATATTCCATTTTTCGAATAGGTACTTTCGTTAAATCTATATTCATAACACATCACATTTTTATTATAGTATAAATTGCGTGTTTTTTCAATCTATGTTAGACTAACTTTATGAGGTGATGCGTCATGACAGTTGTTGGTTTAATTGCCGAATACAATCCTTTTCACAATGGACACAAGTATCATATCGAAAAAATTAAGGAACTTTATCCCGATGCGCTTCTGATCTTGGTTTTAAATGGATATTTTTTAGAAAGAGGAGAAATTAGTCTTTTAAGTAAGAAAGACAAGACAGCGATCGCCCTAGCACATGGTGTCGATATTGTCGTGGAACTTCCTACGCTATTCGGAACTCAAGCTGCCGATATTTTTGCTTTAAAAAGTATTGAGATTTTGCAAAGTCTAGGTGTGCAAAAAATAGTCTTTGGCAGTGAGTCAAATCAAGTAGATAAATTAAAGAAAATTGCATCTCAAGAACTTGATCCCTCTTTCACTTTGAAAAAGGAGCAAAAAAATTTAAGCTATCCTGCCCTTTTAGCTCATTCTTTGCAAATAGATGAACCTATCTCTCCTAATGATTTATTAGGAATTAGTTATATTAAAGCCATTTTAAAAATGAAAGCGCCTATCGAAGCAGTCAGTATTAAAAGAACGACGGATTATCATGATACGACTTCTTGTAATGCTGTCGTTAGCGCCTCTAATATTCGGCATAAGCTTCGAGAAAATCAAGACATTAGTAAGTATCTACCTGCTGTGGCTTTACAAAAGATCACGCCCTATAATGAAGAGCTTTTTTGGAATATACTTAAATATAAGATCATCACGGATTCGCATCTAGAAGAATATATCGATGTGGTAGAAGGTTTAGAATTTAAATTAAAAAAGGAAATCTATCATGCTTCTTCATTAGATGAGTTCATTTTGAAACTTAAAAGCAAACGCTATACATATAATCGTATTAAAAGAATGCTCATGCATATTTTTTTAGGACACTTAAAGAAAGATGCCTTATTACCCATTGATGCTATTCATATATTAGGTTTTTCTAGCAAAGGTCAAAATTATCTTCATGAAGAGAAAAAGAACTTTACTCTTCCTTTAAAAAGGATACAACAAAGTCCTATTTATCAATATGAAAAACAAGCAGCTTTCTTATATGATTTATTAACCAAGACGAACTCTCTTGCCTTTGAAATGGAAAATAAACCACTTTTTTATCCGACTGTTTGTTCTAATGAATCTAACCAAAAATAATCTTTTTCTTCAAAATCGCATACAAATAAAAGGCGATTTTTTTGTAGTTCTTCTAAAAATCTTGGTTTAATCACATTTGTTTCTAATTTTAAATAGGTTTTATTTAAAGTTAGTTTTGTATTTTCTTTACGATAGACATCATGCATACTATGGACATTGCGATATTTCATATAGAAATAGTTTTCTTTATATCTTTTAAATAAAGAAATATCTAAGTCTTTAATCGCGATTAAATCAATAATTTGTTTTAAAAAAACATACCCTAAATGAATGTCGTCTGGCTCGCGATAGTAGATGGTTTCTAAAGTATGAAATAAAAGATAGGGATTTTCCTTTGTGATTTTCTCTAAATCTTTTTTGATTTGAAATATATAAAAAACGCGCATCTTCCTCACCCTTTTTATTGTAGCAAGAAAGAAACGCGAAATTTGTCGAATTATTTCATTAAACTTTCAATTTTCATTTTTAGACTATCATAATCAAAACTCATTTGTTGTAAAGCTTCAAGTGGATTTGATGAGTAAACATAATCATTAATGCTTAAAATAAAATCATCATTCGTTGCATAACGATGCCACCCAAAACTAGACCCAGCTTCAATCACTGCCGTTTTGACATTTGGCGGTAATATTTGTTTTTCATACTCTAGGCCACTCGAGTTAAATATTTCAACACAAGGCAAGGAAACTACTCGTAAATCTAAACCATTTTGCAAAAGATCATATGCAATTTGCATTGCACTTACAACTTCACTACCAGTAGCAATGATAATACCATCTAGGCGTTCTTTTTCTTTTTTGATAATATACGCCCCTTTTTTGACAGCTTGAGGATCTGAGCCCGGAAGTTTTGGAATACTATTGGTTGAAATGACTAAAGCAGCCGGTTTATTCAGCTGTAAAATACTTTCCCAAGAGCCCATTAATTCTATAATATCAGCAGGTCTATAGACACTCAGATTCGGAATTGATCTTAACATTGCTAGTTGTTCGACGGCAATGCGCATTGGTCCTTCTTCACTATTAAAAATGCTGTCATGAGTAAAAATGTATGTTACTGGAAGATTCATTAAAGCACTGTGACGAAGACCTGATTTCATTTCATCGGCAAAACATAATTTGGTTGAACCAAATACATTAAGCCCTAATAAACTCATGCCATTTAGAATATAAGACATCGCTCTTTCACGCGCGCCAAAGCGAATATTCTTATGTAATGGTGTGGTACTTGCCATGTAAACTGCACCACCTAATAAGGTTTGGCAAGACAAACTTAAACCTGCACTTCCACCTAAAAAGAATGGATTGCGCGGTGAGATTAAATTCATCACTTTATAATTTGATTCAATTAAAGGTTCACGATATCCATCATTAATTTTATAATTGTTGACATCAAAATCAACATTTGCATGACCTGTTTCAAGCAGATTCAATATGGCATTTAATGAAAGACTATTAATACTTTTTAAACGAGCATAATATTCATTAAATCTTTTTTGATTACGATCGACCCGATCTTGAATTTGTTTTGTAATGTGCAAAATCGTATCTTTTGATATTTCAAATTGAGGTAAAAACAAATTATATTTTCGGCGTAAAGCAGCCGTATCATCAAACGACAATACACCAGAGTGAACGATGTTGCGACCTGCATTAAAAGAATCACGGCCAATTAATGTTTTAAATATTAACAAAGCTGGTTTCTTCGCATTCTTAGCCCCATCTAAAGCCCGTTCTATCTCTTTAATGTTTGTCGTATCTTTCAATGTATCTACATAAAAACCTTTAATTTGAAATTTTTTAGAAATATCTTCTTTTAATGTTTGGTCTAATTGACCTTCAGCAGTCATATTGTTGGCATCATACAAAAATACTAGATTATCCAAATTTTGGGTAGCTGCAAGAGAAAAAGCTTCCTCACTTGCTCCACTCATCATGTCACTGTCACTCAAAAAACAATACGTTGTAAAATTTAGTAGTTTTAAACGATCATCTTCTTTGCGAATTAAAGCATCTACATATCTTCTAGCTAAGGCATATCCTACAGCCATTCCTACTCCGTCGCCAGCCACCCCTGTGGAAGCATCCACACCTAAAGGATTATTTAATTCAGGCATACCTGGTGTGTTTGAACCATATCTTCTAAAATTCATTAAATCTTCTTTAGTAATGTTAAAAGAAGCCATATGAAGCATTGCATAATATAATGGAGCAATGTGTGCCGAAGATAAGATAATTCGGTCCCGATTAAAAAAAGTTGGATTTTTAGGATAAACATTCGCGATTTTTGTAATTAGTGTATACATAATCGGTGCCATTCCTAAACAAATACCCGGATTTCCACTGCCAGCTTTATTGATCATATCAATGGTTAACATCTTTAATTCATTTACTGCTTGCATATCATTTTGATACATGATGTCCACTCCCTTTTTTATCTTATCAAAAGTATAGCAGATTTTTTAATTTTAGTAAATAAAAGAATATCCCTACTTCTTTATCACCTCACTACTTTCTGCATTTTCATTTAATAAACGACAACGTTCATTTAATAAAATAACTCCTCCAACAATTACCAAATAAAGAAGTAAAATAACTCCATACTTTTTTAAAAATTTTTCCATTTTTTATCCTCCCTTTCTTGAATCAAGTATATCAAATACATTTGTTCGTGTCAAATGTTTTTTGAACAATTGTTTGACATTTTACAATTCTCATGTTAAGATGTTTATGGAGAGTGATTTTATGACTAAAGAACTAACGAAAAAGCAAGCAGAAGTTTTAGATTTTATTAAAAAATATACAGCTAAACATGGATACCCGCCTGCAGTTAGAGAAATTGGCGCGGCTCTTGGTTTATCTAGCCCCGCGACTGTTCAAGCCCATTTAAATAAATTAAAGGAAGCTGGTGTAATTAAGAATTCAAGCAATAAATTCCGGACGATTGAAATATTAGTGGATAATGAATATTTAGAACAAGATGAAGATGTGGTAAAAGTTCCATTACTTGGTAAGGTAACTGCCGGAAATCCTATTGAAGCGATTGAAAGGCCAAATGAATTTTTTGATTTACCGGCTACATTAATTCCTAATAATGCTGCGGTGTTTACTTTGGAAGTTAGTGGAGAATCAATGATCAACAAAGGTATTTATGATGGTGATTATGTGATTGTTAAAAGACAGAATAATGCAAATAACGGCGATATTGTGGTCGCAATGACGGATGAAAATGAGGTTACTTTAAAAACCTTTTATAAAGAAGAAGATCACATAAGGTTACAACCAGAAAACGATACGATGGCCCCTTTTATTTTTAAAAATGTAACCATTTTAGGAAAAGCCATTGGTTTATATCGAACTTTTTAAAGCATAAATATAAAAAGAGAAATTATCTGTTTAGAATAGTTTCTCTTTTTCGTTGTTTCTAATTAATTTAAAGCCAAAAAAAATTGCCCTAACTGGACAATTTTTATCTAAAAAATACAATATACACCAAGAACAATATATATAAACTGAAAGTAATAATTCCGTTTAAACGATTTTTAAAATCTTCACGTTTTTGAACACCTAGAGCCATAGAAATCAGTAAGCCACCAATTAAGCCACCTAAATGGGCTGCATTATCTATGCCACTCATCATAAATCCTAATAATAGGTTTAATAAAATTAAAGGAATAATTTGATTGCGAAGAACACTTCCCAAATATAAACGATAGTGATAACCAAAATAGACCAAAGCTCCTAGCAAACCAAAGATGGCTCCTGAGGCGCCGACACTTACCGTGTTGGTATGAATGGCACAGCTCATTAAACTAGCAGATAACATACTGCCAAAATAAATAGCTAAGAACTTCCATTTGCCGGCAAAGTTTTCAATTTGCGTACCAATCACATATAAAGAATACATATTGAAAAGTAAATGGAATATCCCACCATGAAGAAAACCGCCGGTGATTAAACGCCAAATCTCACCATTTTTTACTAAAGGAGCATATATTCCACCGTAACGCAATAAATTTAAAACGTTTAAATCTGCTCTTGATAAGATAAATACAACAAAGAAGACAAGAACATTGATCGCAATTAAAAGATGTGTCATTACTATTTTTTTAGGTCTAAAAATACTTTCATAAACGCGATTGTCACGCGCTGTTTTCCGATTGATATCATTTGTTACATCGATCATTAAATCTAAACCTTTTTCATTTAGTAACATTTTATGATTAATATCTGGAAAATAATCTACTATGCTCTTGGATTTAATTAAGCCATTTTTTAAAGCAACAGATGCAATATTTTTACGCGCTTCCAAAGAAACGTCTTCGTTTACATCTAACAATATATTTAGAGCATTCATTGACCAAGATAAAGTCTTTCTTCTTACTTGACGCATCACACTATTTAGTTTCAAAATATCATAGTCATATTGCTCTTTATTGTGTATATAATTTCCATTGATCCGAATGATTTTATATGGTCCATCTTGATTTTGAAGCCAAATTTCATCGCGTACTCCATTGACAACAATTGGACTATAGTTTTCTTCTGTAATAAAGTAATGAACCAGACGCATAATCATTTCGTCTCTTTTTTCCATTGACATTGCCACATTAAACAACCTCCACGTATAACATTATATCTTAAATCATAAAATTAGTAAAGAAGGTGAAAAAATGTTCATTTTATTTTTGTTTCTTTTTATCTCTATTATTTTAATTGGTATTCCGATTGTTAAAACTTTTTTGGAAAAGGAAGAAATACACAATCTACTCTTTTTAGTTTTTTCTAACGGTATTTTTATTTTGTCTACTTTAATTTTCGGTTTTCATTTAGAAGAAGTTTTTTTAACAGTTTGTTCTTCTTTCTTTTTAACTTGTTATAGTATTTTTTTGATTTTAGAATTAAAAAGAGAAAATAAACAGTTTCATATTTTAGAAATGCCTTATTTTCTCTTTACGTTAACTTTATTTTCCTTCTTCTTCTATAAGTTCTTGATCCAATTTTTGTAAAGTTTCTTGGAACTCTTTGGGTAAGGGAGCTGTAAAGTGTAATTCCTTTTGGGTAATTGGACTTTTAAAAGTAATTTCACTTGAGTGTAAGTATTGACCAAATGATGTTGCATTTTTGTTAGCATATACTGGATCATTAAAAACAGGATAGCCAATATAGGCTAAATGCACACGAATTTGATGAGTTCTTCCGGTTTCTAATTCACATTTTACTAAAGTGTAATCATGATATCTTTTGATGACATCGACATGGGTTACTGCCCTTTTACTATTTTGAGCAGTTACACACATTTTTTTGCGGTTATTTGGATCACGTCCGATTGGAGCATCAATAGTAATATGATTATGCTTTAAGACACCTTTTACTAATGCTAGGTAAATTCTTTTGATGCGTTTATGAGCAAAATCATCGGCTAAAAGGGCGTGAGCTGTATTATTTTTGGCCACCAAAATCAAACCAGAAGTATCTTTATCAATGCGGTGAACTATGCCTGGACGAGCTATGCCATTACAATCACTTAGGTTTTTAGTATAATATAGTAAGGCATTAACAAGCGTGCCATGGAAGTTACCACTGCCGGGATGAACTACCATACCGGAAGGTTTATTAATTAAAATGCAGTCTTCGTCTTCATATACAATATCTAAAGGGATGTTTTCAGGAACAATATCTTCCTCTTTTTCTACATCACCTAAAATCGTAATCTCATCATTTTCATTCACTTTATAGGAAGCTTTAACTGGTTCATTATTTACTACTATTAGTTTTTCGTTTACTAATTTTTGAACATAAGCGCGTGAGTATTCTAATTCTTCACTTAAATATTTATCAATCCGTTCCTTTTCGTTTGTTAATACGATAATTTTTTCCATCTTTTTTCTCCTCCTTCCAAATGATCCATATTAGTAAAATAGCTCCACAAACGATGAAAACATCCGCTAGATTAAAAATGGGATAAGAATAGCCAAAAAAAGTAAAATGAAGATAATCTTTTACGTAACCAAATACTATGCGGTCAATTAAATTGCCTAGAATACCCGCGAAGAGTAAAGATGTAGATAGGCGTTTACCTAAGCTATCCGGAATCGTTTGTTTCATAATGATTAAAACAATCAAGCTTAAAAAGCCAACGATTATTAAAAACCAACGAGCGTTTTCAAAAATACTCCAAGCAGCACCAAAGTTTTCGGACCAAGTTAAAGAAAAAAAATTAGGAATAATCGTTAAAGAACCGATTTCTAAAAGACGCTCCATTCCCCATTTGACACTTTGATCTACAAGAAGTAATAAACTAATTAAGATAATTTCACTTTTTTTCATAACATCACGCGGTCATTATATCATGTTTTTAGTAAAACTTAAAGTTTTTGCTGGCTTGCTCTTGTTAGAACGCGAGTAAAAGTAGAAGGTATTTTTGCTTCTGCCTCTTTTTGCAAATCAGATGGAACCCCATATAGGGCTTCGGCAATGGAACCAACTATTGCAGCATTTGTATCCGTGTCACCACCCATCCTGATAGTATAAGAGATCGCTTCTTCAAAATTTGTGGTTTGGGACAAAGCATATAAACAATTTGGTAAAGTTCGTTTACATGTTGTATTAAATTTGGTAAAAGGCGTATAGGTATACTCCAATTTTATTTTTTCTGTTGCCTCTTTAAAAGAATAGACAATAAAATATTAAAAGAGCGAGTGATGTTGCATAGGAAATCGCTTCTTCACTATTATGAGAAGGAATCGTTGCTAAACGAGCGTTTTCTCGCACTTCTCTTTCATTTTCACAGAGAAAACCAATAGGTGAAATACGCATCAAAGCACCATTTCCTTTACTATTTCCTAATTCGTTTGTATGCGCCCATTTTATTAAATTGGGCGAAAAAGCACTTGTAAAATATGGGAAATAGTTTGGATGATAGTTTTGATACTCCTTGATATAAAGCCGCAGATAAAAATCATAATTTTGATCGTGCAAGAAAGCATCTGTAATCGCGATCGTTAATATTGTATCATCACTAAAAAAGATGTGGATTTAATTAATGGCTTAGATACTACAATATTTGTTGTCTTTTTAAATTGTGAATACTCGTATATACTGCCAGCTAAATCACCGATAATCGCACCATACACAATACCACATCCTTATACTAATTCTTCGTAAATTTCTTTAAGTAATTGTAAATTTTCTTCATTTTCGATTTTTTTTAAACCATTTTCAGTTTGGAGAAAGTTTGATAATTGTTCTTCTAAAAAATGCAGTTTGTTTTGAATCGCATACTGATAATTTTTGATATCTTGGAGTAAGAAATGAGTAGCCTTAGTCACATCTATAGGGTTTTCATTCGGCATTTCTTTGTATACTAAACCATCTTTTTCTAGAAATAAATCGAGTGTTACTTTTTCGATTTGTTCAGGACGAAAAGTTAAATTTTTTTTATGTAAAATCATATCCCCATGACTATTTTCTAATTTAAAATCGACTAAATCTTCATAAGGAAATTTAATTTTGGCAGCGTAGATGGTTGGTAAAGCCGATAGACTAAGACAAATATCTTGAAAACTTGGAATGCCGGCAAAGACAAAAAGATTTCCTTCGCGATTTCGTTCTTTTTCATTTACTAAAGCGTCCACTGTTCGTTCATTGGAAATAAAATATAATCCTTCATTATATGCTTTTTTCATAATTTCTAAGGATAATAAAAAAGGATCTTGAAAAGCATTCTCGCCAAACATGAATTTTAATAAATAGCTTGTTAAAATAATTTGAATATTCATCATCGACACTCTCTCTACTCTTTAAGTATAAACCAAGAAAATAGAAAAAACAACCCATTTTTCCATGAGTGTTTCTAATTAAATCTATATATTATTGATATTTTATTTAGCAAATTTTTTAGGCACTGTTTAATTTTTCTTTATGTTGTCACTGAAAGTAATATTTCTATAAATTGTTCTAAACAGTTTATTATCTCATCGAAACTTAGATCTTTAGCATACCTGTTTTTTCTGGAATAACCTCGCCATCTTTCTTTTAATACCCTGCTATTTTTGACTATATTTAGTCCTAGTATTAAATCAGCATGAAACTGCCGCTTTTCAAAGGTTTGTTCTACTGTTTTTCTTTTGAAATATTCTTCAATTTATCTTTTATGGATTGAACTGAATTACTCATAATACGCTCCAACTATTTCGCTAACCATTTCATTTATTCCTAATTTTTTTGAATATTTCACTAGCTTATTTATATCTTTATCACTGCATTTTATATACTGTTTAATAGTTTTTTTTACCTGTTCTTTATCCATTCTTCCTTTAGAGCGAATAACATCGCATATACATCTTTCTTTATCATAAACTCTTACTTTATTACCACTAGGAGTTTCTACTTCTGAAATACCCATCTCATATATTTCCTCAGATACATAAAACACATTACACTTTTCATTTACAGTATCGACATGGTATCTTTGCGGAACTGTTACCGTATAATCGTATGGAAATTCTTCAGTCAATCCGTAAAAATATAGAGCATTCATATGTGAAAAAACAACTTTTTTATATTTTTGCTGAAATGAAAAGTAACTATCTTCAAAAGTATTTGGAAATAAATAAATTCCTCTTGACGCTTTTTCAATCATGTTATTATCTTCCATTATAGAAAGATATTGTCTATTAATATTAAGTGGTTCGATCATTCGTGTCGAAAGCATGCCATTATTGACATTCATTATTTGAATTATGATATCTTTGATTATTTTTGACTGTTCATTTGGATAGGTAGCTAGTAGATCTTCGATCGTTTTTGACATAACGTGAATATTTTTTAATTGTTCTACAGTCTTTTCTGCTAATACATTTGACTTTAAAAATTTATCATATGACAAATTTGAAAGCTGACCTAGTTGTGCTTTTATTTCTTTCATTGGTTCTTTTATTGAAATCATAGCTTCGACATAAGATGTTAGTATTTTGGGTTCGAGCTTAAATTTTATTTTTTCTTTTCTTTTCATGGTAATCAACTCTGCTTTGACAATTACACTGAAATTCTATCATTTTTCAGTGTAATTGTCAAGAAATTGATTGTTTAAGAAACGTTGTCTACCAAAATAACATCGGTGCCGATTTTTTTTATTTGCTCCATTGTAATATTGATCTCGCCACTGCTTTTCCAAAAACGCCAAAATTTATGATCTAGAATTGTAAAAAAACGAATACGTCCATCCTCCCCAACTAGAGCATCCACAATACGACCTAGCCTTTTTCCTGTTTCCATATTAATAATATCTTTTCTTTGTAAATCTGACAAGTTCATCTTACCACTCCTCTATTAAGTGTATGCTTTTTCCATACAAAAAGAAGAGAAACTAGTTCTCTTCCAAAAACTTTTTCAAACCTTGATACGGAAGAAAAGCACAGGATTTACGATTCCCTTGATGAATAATGTCTTTAAAAACAATCGCTTCTTGTAAATCTTCTTCCACAAAAGGCTCATCATTACACATTTTTTCAAAATTTGCTATAAACTTTTTTATATCCTCTACTCTTTTATTTAAGACATTCGTTAACAGAATCGAACAAGAAGAAGTGGCAATAGAACAAGCTTCTCCGTTGAAGTAGCCATCTACTAAAACTCCATCTTTCAGTTTTATATAGATATTTAAGTGATCAACACAAGTACTACTCTGTACTTCAATTTTTTGATAATCATTTGTTACTTCATCTTTTTTATAAGGAGAGGAGGTATAATGTTTTAATATTATCTCTCTATTTTCCATTTAAATCATTTCCTCAAGTATTTTATCTTTATTCCGTAATAGTTCTACTAAATTGTCAATGTCTTCTTCCGTATTATAAAAATAAAGACTAATTCGTAAACTATTTTGGACGCCGGTCTCGGCTTTTAGATTTTTGGCACAGTGATTTCCCGCCCGCACACACACTTTATATTTATTCAAATAATAAGCAACATCTTGACTAAAAATACCATCGACATTGAAAGCAATAATGCCACTGTCGGATTCAATATTTATTAAGTCAATATGAGGAAGGACAAGTAATTCTTGAAGGGCATAATTGCGCAGCTTTTTTTCATATTCATGGATTTTTTCCATCCCAATGTTTTCTAAGTAGCGAATAGCCTCGCCAAGACCAATGACACCAGCAATATTTGGTGTTCCTGCTTCTAAGCGTGTTGGCAAGTCTTTATAGTAAACTTCCTGTGGACTATCAAAGGACTCATTCATTCCCCCACCAACATTAGGTGGCTCCATTTCTTCTAGGAGTTCTTTTTTTCCATATAATACGCCTATACCAGTTGGTCCACACATTTTGTGGCCCGAAAAAGCGAGAAAGTCGACATCTAGATCTTGCACATCGGTCTTTTGATGGGCAACAGATTGGGCACCATCCATGACTACAAAAATATTGTTTTCATGGGCAAGCTTGCAGATTTCTTTTATCGGACGAGCATCCCCAATCACATTTGTGATACTAGCAAGAGCTATTACTTTTGTCTTAGGACTAAGCATTTTTTCTATATTCTCTACTGTTACATAGTGATTATCATCTAAAGGAATAAACTTAATCACAATGCCTAACTTATTACTTAAACGAAACCAAGGAAGAACGTTTGAAGCATGTTCACTGTTAGTTATAAGAACTTCATCGCCTGCTTCCAAATACTTACCAAAAAAATAAGTAGCAATCCAATTGAGACTTTCTGTCGCCCCACTTGTAAAGACGATTTCTTCTTTAAAACGAGCATTGATGAAACGTCTAACTTCCTCTCTTGTTTTTTCGTATTCTTGATCGACTTTAAATGAAATATCGTAATCACCACGATGAGCGTTAGCACTATATTTTTCATAGTACTCTGTCATTTTATCAATAACACATTGAGGCTTTAAACTTGTGGCCCCATTATCTAAGTAAACTAAGTCTTCTTTTAACATTGGAAAGTCTTCTATATTCATATTATCACTCCTTTCTTTTTTCCTGTGCTTACTATACTGTATTCATTTTTTTCTTTTTCGCATATAATATTTACCCTAAAAATCCCCTGATTTTTAATTAAATTTATAAATCTTACGAGCAATACGATAGCCTACAACAGCAATATCGCGTGGTAAGCAAGTCGCGCCAGATAAGGACAACCGACACGTTTTATATAATTTGCGATTTTTCTCTTTTAAATACTTCCATAGTTCTTTACGTTTATGTTGATTTTCATCGGTATTTGAAACTTGTAATAGAATGGAAGAAACGCTCATCATAATATCAATATAATGAATTAAATATTTGGCACAATTTTTGTTTGTTTCCCAATAATCATACGGATTAAAGAAGTCAATCATATTTTTCGTAACAAAAAGTTGTTGATCAATTCGTTTAATCATAACTTGTTCATTTACAGATTGGTCTTCTCTACCAATGAAATAACGATAAAAATCGACATTTAAGTAATACATTTTTTTAATAAATGGTAAAGGATAATAGACAAAGATATTATCGACGTAGAAAGTTTTTTCTGGCAATTTTAAACCGATTTCTTTTAAAAAGTCTGTTCGATAAATCACAGAATGCATTAATAAATAAGCATCCTTTTTAAATTTACCCACTTCATCCCATGTAAACACTTTATTTTCAGGTAAAGTCTTTGTATAGCGAATCACTTTTTGTTCGCCTTCTTTTTCATAGACATAGTTTACGACTAGCATATCTACGTCCTCTTTTTGTTTGTGAAGTTTTTTGATCGTCGTTAAAACTTTTTGTAAAGCTTCTTCATCTACCCAATCGTCTGAGTCTACTACTTTGTAATAAAGTCCTGTGGCAAGTTCTAGGCCTTTATTTACTCCTGAACCATGTCCGCCGTTTTCTTTATGGACAGCTTTAATGATATCTGGATATTTTTTTTGATATTCATCCGCGATTTTTCCAGTATTATCTTTGGAGCCATCATCCACTAAGATAATTTCAACATCCTTCCCACCAGTTAAAAGAGTTTCGATTGCGTGTTCCATATAAGCTTCTGAATTGTAGCATGGAACAGCAAAAGTAATGTATTTCATATAATTCTCACTTTCTATGCCTTAATTATAATAGGAAATAATCGAATTTGCAATGTTTTGACCGATTTCTTCCATTTTTTCCACCATCCACATGGCATCTTCGTAGTTATCATGAAAAGCGACTTCAATTAAAGCCCCGTTTGCTACGTATTCATCATTTGCTTCACCAAGACTACCTCTTGCGTATCTAACACCGCGATTATAAGCTGACACGTTACTAGCCGGATATATACTCCAAAGGTTTTTATAGACGTTTGCCGCGGCCGATAAAGATGGCGATGTTTCTTTATCTACATAGATTTCAATGCCTCTTGCCGTTTGATCTTTAGAAGCATTGGAGTGAATGGCTAAGTGGAAATCAGCTTTGACATAATTGCTTTCACTATTCCAGGTATTAATATCTGTGTTTGGGTTATTCCGATAGACGATGAAATTCGCGGCTTTTAAATATTTTTCAATCACGTCAGCCAGTTTATTCATCATTTCTTTTTCTGTTGTATAAGGGGTATCTTCATGTCCATAGTTGAACCCTTGGTTACTTGGGCTCAAATAGATTACCGGTGTTTTCTCACCAATTAAAAAAGTATAGGTATTCACTGCCGAATCAAAACGATTTTGACTAACAGCATATGTTTTAACGATCGTATCTGCATTTATTGTTAATGGTTCTTGATACACTAAACTATCCGTCGTTGGATCCGTGCCATCTACCGTATAATAGATCGTTGTATTTGGCGTGTTACTTTCTAAAGTAACAGTTGTTCCTCTTTTGATAAAACTTGGATTATGACTGACATAGACTGGTTCGGTTGTCTCCTTTTTACTAACATGCAGTGTAAATTGCGCGCGTTCGGCAATTTCTGAATAATCTTCGTAAACTGCTTCTAATACTACTTCATAATCTGTTTCTTCCGTTAGAATAGAAGCAGGAATTGTAAAACTGTTTTCCTCTGGAAAAACCTCAGTAAAATGAGCTAGAACACCGTTTTGATATAAGTACAAAAAGAAATGATTCGCATTCTCACCACCTTGATATTTTACTGTAACATCATTCCAACGCGTGCTAAATTCTTCGGTTGGTGAGGTAATCTTTATTTTTCCTACTACAGGTGTATTTAAGTAAAAATTAAAAGTACTTAATTTTCGATTATCTTTGGTATATAAAATCGCGGTTATGCGACCTGAATAATTTTTAATCACATCATATGGAATACTTATTTCTTCTCTTACATCTGTAGTTTGATATAAGAAAGCATTTTTGTGATACAATTTTACTACATACTCTTCATGAGGATCATAGCCCGCGATTTTTAAAGATAAATTCGTCGTTTTAGAAACAAGATGATTTTGGTCTTTTTCAAAACTCGCATCTTCATAAATATATGAATAGGTATTTTCACTATTTTTTACTTCGTTATTTTTATTATATGCGGCGACTTCAATCGTTAACTCACTTTGATAATCGGCTTCTAAATTATCTAAAGTAATTTGATTGGTATTGTCTGTTTTTTTATAAAATTTGGTATCTTTAAAATAAAAAAAAACTACGTATTTCGTGGCATTTAACGAAGGAGAAACGTTGACAGCTAAAAATTCATTGGTACGAACTACATTTAAAATCGTAAAATCTCCTAGTTTAGGATGTAAATAAGAATAATAACCGATAGCAAAAAAAGCTAAGTTTATAAAAATTAATAAACAAACACAGATTATTACAACATTCTTCTTCATACTACCTTACTCCTATTTATTATTATACAAAAAAAATTGCTAAAAAGGTAGCAATTTTTTTAGAATATTTTTTTCTATTTTTTGGCTTTTAACGATTTAAACATCTTGCGCCATAACTTAGATGAAGAATAATTTAATATACCTACTTTATAAATTCGAAGTCCATATTTAAAGATTATCCAAGTAAATACGGCCATGATGACTGTCGAAATTGCTAGTTCCCAAATAGTAATTTGACCAATCATATATAGTACTGGTGAGAGCAAGAATGAAAGCATCGGAATATATGAAGCAATTTCAATGAATAAGGAACCATCGAATTGCACGGCCATAATCGCTAGGTAATAGCCAATCATAATAATTAACATGATAGGAGTTTGGAGTTGTTGAAAATCTTCAATACTCGTTGTCATTGAGGCAAGAACACCAGCAACAATCGCGTAGGCAACAAAGGATAGTAAGAATAAGATTAAGATAATTGGTAGACCTCGCAATAATAAGGAAAATACGCCTGTATCTTGAACCAATGTTAAAATCTCAGTTAACTCTTTTGTTACATCCCCACTCATGGCTGAAAGGGCGGTGCCACCTATTAAATTACGGATTACAACAGCGATGACGCCATAAAGTAGTAATAAAACGCCTTGAATAACAACAAATAAAGTTGAAGCAAATATTTTGGATAAGAAGTGAACTTTAGGAGAAACATTGGAAATAATAATCTCCATGCTTCGGGTCGATTTTTCGTCGTTTACTTCTGCTCCGATCATTTGCACAAGCATTAAAATTAAGAAGAAGCAAGGTAAAATAAAGATAAGCATTACTCCGGCGGCAACAATATCTTGCCCTTCTTTATTTTCAATATCCGGATTCGTTAAAACGGTGGATACTTCAACTGGTGATGTCAGAGCTAAAATCTGCTCATTCGTTAATCCACTTTCGGTCGCCGCATAGTTTGATTTGACACTATTGATGGCAGCCGATATTAACTGGGTTGTTACCGTTCCTATATCATCGTATGAAATAATCTCTGCACGCATATAATTTGTCTCATCTTCTAATAAATGAACGATAATCGCGTCATTTTCTTCATTTAATTCTGTCTTTAATTCCTCTAAATTTTTTTTATTTTTTGTGACTTGATAGTTCTTTGCCTCGCCAAGAGACTCAGATAAGCTTTCGAATGTCATATTAAACTCATCGTAGACATTTAATTCATCTTCAACATAAATAGTGATTTCACTTTCAAAGTCACCACCAAAGACGGCAATAACCCGATCGATATTTACAAGTAAGATAAATAATAAAAGTAAAAAGATGTTCACGCCTTTAAACCATTTTGTTTTGATTTTTTTATCTAAACTTTGTTTGGTTAAAAATTTTAATTTAGCCTTCATATGTTTCACCTACTTTACTTAAGAAAATTTCATTGAGACTTGGATCTTCAACGGAAAACTCGGTAATGTCTGTTCCTTTTTTTACTTCGTCAAAGACATCATTGATGTAGGAATCATCACTTATTTTTACGATAATTTCATCTGCATTTTCCTCTACTTCTAAAACGCCTTTAAGCTGTTTTAAATTTGGTATAGAAACATCGCCTTTAATATGAATGTTTTTCCGACGAAAATCTTTTTTGATTTGTTTTAATTCACCTTCTAGTACACTTTTTCCTTTTACTAAAATGACTAAACTTTCACAAAACATTTCAACATGTTCCATCCGATGAGAAGAAAAAATTATACTACTTCCCTTCTTTTTAAAGTCTTTAATCGCATCCATAAACATTTCAACATTAATTGGATCTAAACCAGAAAAAGGTTCATCTAAAATCAGCAATTTTGGATCATTAATTACCGCTGAAATAAATTGGACTTTTTGTTGATTTCCTTTTGATAATTCTTTGATTTTTCTTTCTTTGTATTCAGTGATATGGAATCTTTCTAACCATTCATCGAGTTTTTTTAAAATACTTTCCTCTTTCATGCCTTTTAAGGTTCCATAATAAATAATTTGTTCTTTAACAGTCAATTTAGTTAACAAACTTCTTTCTTCTGTTAAAAAGCCAATGGTATCGGTTACACTATAATCAATAGGTTTGCCATTTAAAGTGATCTTGCCACTTGTTGGTTCAAGTAAACCAATAATCATTCGAAATGTCGTTGTTTTACCAGCGCCATTCACTCCTAATAAGCCGAATATTTTACCATCTTCTACTTGAAATGATAAGTCATCAACGGCTTTATTTTCACCATAATATTTGGTTACATGTTCTACTTTTAACATAAACTCTTTCCTTTCCTTTCTCATTATACTTTTTTTCTTACTTAGTTGCTACTAATTTCTAGAGATTTGACAAGTTTTATGACATCTTCTTCAGTTTTTTTCGCTTGAAACAAAGAAATATCATGTGGTGAAACGATTTTTTGCCATTTTTTTATTAAGGGTGCAGCGAGAAAAGTTCCATCTTTCGTAGAAAAGGAAAATAAATCTGGAAAATAATAGAAACAGCATTTTAAATATTTTTCGATGATTTTTTGTTTAGAAGATGAAGGTATGGACCAACGTTCTATTCTATTTAAAGTGTTTAGGAGATTACTTTTAGCTAAATCATTTAATAAATTCATTTGCTCTACCGAAAATTTTTCTTGATGAGCGTAGGTAAGCATATTTTTTACAATGGCTAAAATATCTAGGACTTTAGCATTTGGCATGGCAAAACGATTCGTAATACTACCCGGAGTCATCCGGTATAAATAATCCATACGTAGATATTCATATACTTCTTTGGCTTTTAATAATAAAGGATAGGTAAAACCACCATCTTCAAAAATTTTATCTTCTAAAAATGTAAAATCACCAATAAAATCATGAGAAAACAATTTGTCCCAACAAGCGGGAGATTCACCAAAAAAAGCATGATTTTTTTCAAGATAATTGATATAACCCTCACGGCACACTACTCTGGTGTAATACATTTCATTTTGGAGATACTCGTCTTTTAAAATACGATCACAGTTACCAACAACAATGGGCACTTCTTTTGTTTTTGCCATTTTATAAAAATCTTCGTACATATTAAGGGCGATTACATCATCAGCATCAACAAAACCAATATATTCGCCGGTAGCATGAGCAAGTCCTACATTACGGGCGGCAGACACCCCAGTTTGATCTGTTAATGAAAAGATACGCATTTTAAAAGGATATTTTTGCTGATAGTTTGTTAAAATATTCCAAGTATTATCGGTGCTATGATCATTAATAGCCAATATTTCAATGTCCTGTAAGGTTTGATTGATGACTGAATTTAAACATGCTTGTAAATACTTATCCGCATTATGACAAGGAATGATTACAGAAACTTTACGCATTAAAAAACCTCTTTTCTTAATAGAGGCTATTATAACGAACTTTTCTTTTTTTCTCAACTAATTAAATGGCTCTTCAACCCAAGCATCAAAAAGGTCTTTTAATAATTCACTTATTTCATCATCTTGTGAATGTTCAAAAAAATTTTCTTCAAAATACTCATTATGAATAATTTGATATAAAAAATCTTTGTCTACTTCTTCTACTATTTCACTCATGTTAATTTGAGATATTCTTTTTATTTCACTTAAAGAAGCTCGTTGTTTTTCTTGGATTTCTCTTCTTTCTAAGGGATATCCTTCGCCAAAGGGTGTTTGAAATAGGGTTTCAAAAATGCTTTCTAATTGAAATTCTGTGCCGACGCCAAAATATTTGCCAAACGGAATAGAAACTGCATTCCCAGCATTTATTTTGGCAAAAAGCTTAGCATCAACCGCATCGGTAATAAAGCCGCAATAGACATGAGGCATGGCATTCGCACTTAGCATAACTCCTTCGCCACTTGCACATCCCATAACGACAAAATCCACTGCATGAGCATTTAATAAGATGCCGGCAAGCAAGCCTGCTCCAACATAATCAATATGAGCATCTTTATCTTCACTCACACCGTAATTAAAAACCTGATGGCCATATTTCTTTGCAACTTTTTCTAAAACATTTAAAATAAAAGCATTTTTCTTTTTCTGACTATTTTCATTAATTAAAGCAATTTTCATTCTACTCTCCTACTTTCTTTTTTATTTTAAACGAATTTGCTTTTTTTTAAAAGACTTTTTAAAAAACTCTTCTATTTTTTGACAGTTCGTGATACAATTACATTGCTTGGCCCGTTGGTGAAGTGGTTTAACACATAACCCTCTCAAGGTTACATTCACGAGTTCGAAACTCGTACGGGTCACCAAAGTGATTTTAAACGACTAGCAATTCATAGTCGTTTTTTCTTTTAAAAATTTTCAAACTATGATATAGTCTAGATGGTGAAACTATATGATACAAATTAAAGTAAATTTAAATTCTTTAGAAGATATTTATCATCCTTTTAGCAAGAACACTTTAAATCCAACTTTAGCTTCTTTTATTTATGAAGAATGTTTTGGTTATCCTGCTAATAATAAAATATCTATTACTATTTCTTCTTCTCAAAAGTTTTCCGAGCAAGAAAAGGAAGAAATTATCAAGCTTATTCATGCGAATTTTATTGCAGAATGGAAAGAAGAAAAAATTAAAAATACTTTAGCTAATGCTTTTCGAGGAATTTTGTTTTTTGCGGGTATTATTATTTTATTGTTTATTTATTTAATCAAAGTTGAATTTTTACATGAGTTTTTATTGATTTTAGGCTGGTTGGCTATTTGGGAATCTGTTTACGACTTTTTGTTTGTCGAAATGAAAGAAAAAAATAAAAGAAAAAGATATCAAATGATATCACAAAGTAAGATTGTTTTTGAATAATCTTTTTTTTGCTTTACTTAGAAAAATTAATCTATCGTTAGTTTATTTATCTCTTCTTCACTTAGTCCTGTGTATTCACATATTTTTTTTATGTCTTCGTTTGCTTTAAGCATAGTTTTTGCTATTTCTAAATTGCGATTTTTTTCGCCATATTCGATTCCTTGTTCACGAGCTTCTCTAAGTTCGGTATTTCTTTTTTTTCGGTCATCTTCTTCTTTCGTCATATATTCTCTGAATTTGGGATCTTG
>CALVJI010000003.1 GCA_944332105.1 uncultured Bacilli bacterium | reverse complement strand
AATATTTATGATTTTGCAATAGAAGAATATGAAGAAGCTAAAAATATAAAACCTGACTCCTATGGATATATTTATCAATATACATTTAGTATTTATATTGATCGTAAAACTTTACCAAAAAAAATGCAGTATTTAGGAAATTTTTCTTTGAAAGATATTCCTAATGAATTTTATGTTCCGAACGGGACAAGAAATCAAGGCTCAGCATATTGGACTTATTTCGAAGATAATTTATTACGTGGTTATATTTTATATAATCAGAAACAATTTATAGGTTACACTAAAGAAGGAAATAAAGAAATTTATGCCCGTCAGTTAGATTTTGAAAATTTTAGGAAACAATTAAAAAAGTTAGGAGACGCCATTGATGGACCAAATGGCAAGGAAGTATTAAGAAAATTAGGCGTTGATATTGAAAATGAGATTCCTAAAGAAGATTCTTTAACTTATGTAGGACCAGATAATGAAGAAAGTGCCAAGAAAAAATCTTAGTGTTTTTTTCTTATAAAATAAGGAAGGTGATTATTTATAAGTGGATTATGCGTAGCGATTCCAAGTATAATCGCGACTATATTTTCGGGATATCATAATTCTAAAAAAGTAATGAAGCCAAGAATGTTATGTTACATAGATTAGAAGAATTAGAAAAAAAGGTAGATAAACAGTGTAATATGATCGATAAATATTATAAATTCGAAAATGAATGAAAGATTTAAGAGAAGATTTTGAAGAATGGAAGAAATTAAGTAAGCGTTTTAAAACATTTAGAATTTGTAGATGCAGCAAATGATGGAGGTTCACTATATTACCGGTATGTTCAAAATGAAACAGCATTTGCTAATACTGATTTTTTATTAGCTTCATGTAATAGTCTTGATGGTAATGGTGTATTCATGATATTTTTTTACTTACTCCTTCGCAAGAAGAATTATTTTATAGCGTTTGTACCAAATAGTGATTCTATTTGGTCTTTTTCTTTTTTTTAATCATACTTTTATACTATGACAAGATTAATCGCGCATCGAGGACTTAAAAAAGATGCCAAAGAAAATAGTTTAGAAGCTTTTAGAAAAGCTTTAGAAAGTAATGAATACGCTGGTTTTGAATGTGATGTTCGAACGAGTAAAGATGGTGTTTTTGTAATTGTCCATAATCCGTTAGTGGGTCCAGATATCATTCGTTTAACGCCTTTTAAAGAATTACAAGAAAAATATCAATTACCTAGTTTAGAACAAGTTTTACAGCTTAAATCAGATAAAATTTTTTTGTTAGAAGTTAAAGAAAGTGATATAGATGTTTTGAAATTTCAAGAACTTATTCATCGTTATCCGACTAAAAATATTTATGTGATGAGTTTTTCTAATAAGGTGATCTCGCGTTTTATTAACGGAAAACAACATGAAAAATTGGGGGTTTTAAACTATGTTTTAAATAGTGAAGAAGATTATCAAGAATATGATTTTATTTGTTTATTAGAAAGTGTTGTTTCTTCTAAATTGCTTTTCTTTTTTGAATCTTTACATATGGAAACATTTATTTATGGAATTCATCATTTTGCTAAGACTAAAGAAGAGTATAAAACGGCCTATTTAATTACCGATGAAGTAATTTAATTGGCTTTTTTGGGCGTTTGTGTTATAATTTTTTTACAGGTGGTAGAAGTGAAACGTAGTGAAGTGAATTATGATGATTTAAGTCCAATGATGAAACAATATTTAGATATTAAAAAAGAATATGAAGATGAGTTATTGTTTTATCGGATTGGGGATTTTTACGAGTTGTTTTTTGAAGATGGACTACTCGCTTCGCGCGAATTAGAACTAACTTTAACGGGAAAAAATGCTGGTTTAGAAGAACGAATTCCGATGTGTGGAGTTCCTTTTCATTCGGTAAAGCCTTACATTGAAAAATTAGTAAATAAAGGATATAAAGTCGCGATTTGTGAGCAATTAGAAGATCCTAAAGATACTAAAGGAATGGTTAAAAGAGGAGTCGTGCAAGTTATTAGTAAAGGAACTGTTGTTGATTTAGAACTTTTAAATGAACATGACAATCATTTTATTGCAGCGATTCTAGATTTTACTTATATGTATACAATTTGTTATGCCGACATTTCTACTGGTTCTCTTTTTGTTTCTAATGTGCCTCATCAAAAAGATAAATTAATTAGTACTCTACTTAATCTAGGAATCTTGGAAGTTGTTTTACAAAATAATGAGGATTTAGAACTTATTTCTACTTTAAAAGGTACTTATAATATTGAAGTTTCTATCGTGGATGGCTTATTAAAAGATCAATATCAAAGTGTTTATAGTCATTTAGAAGATGAACATTATATACGCGCTATTCAAGTTTTATTTTATTATTTAGTTGTTAAAGAATTAAAAGACTTAAGTCACGTTGAAGAAGCACAGATTATTTATCAAGATGATTATTTAGAGATGGATATTCATACGGTTCGTAATTTGGAATTGATTGAAACTTTACGATTAAAAGAACGAACTTTTTCTTTGTTATGGTTACTAGATAAAACAAAAACGAGTATGGGCTCTCGAAAACTTAAAAATTGGTTAATGAACCCTTTGAAAAACGAAGAAATGATCATAGATCGATATAACAAAATCGAAAAATTAAATAACGAATTTATTTTAAAAGAGCAGTTACGGGAAAACTTGTATGAAATTTATGATTTGGAAAGACTTTGTGGAAAAATTACTTGTGGTTCTTTAAATGCTAGAGATTTGTTACAGTTAAAGAACAGTTTGAAAGTGTTGCCGACTATTTTAGAAATCGTGCGAAATTTAGGATTTGATATGTCTCTTCAGACGCATCAAGATATTTATGAATTGCTAGAAAAAGCTATTTATGAAAATCCGCCGGTAACTATTAAAGAAGGGTATTTGATTAAGGAAGGGTATAGTGCAGAGTTAGATGAGTTAAAAAGTATTCGTAGTGGTGGTAAGGAGTTTATCGCGAATTTTGAAGCTAAATTAAAAGAAGAAACGGGCATTAAAAATTTAAAAGTTGGTTATAATAAAGTATTTGGTTATTATATTGAAATTACAAAGGGTCAAATTGCTAATGTATCTGAAGATTTTCACTGGGAAAGACGGCAAACTTTAACGAATGCGGAGCGATATATAAGTCCTGAGTTAAAAGAGAAAGAAGCTTTAATTTTAAATGCAGAAGAAAAAATTATCGAACTTGAATATACGATGTTTAATGAAATTAAAGAAACGATAAAAAAAGATATTTTAGCTTTAAAAGATACAGCGAATCTTATTGCTTCTTTAGATGCGATTACTGCTTTAGCTGTATGTGCTGAAGAGTATCATTTAGTAAGACCGGTGATTAATCATGAACATATTATTGAGATTAAAAATGGTCGTCATCCGGTGATTGAAAAAGTTAGTAATATGGAATATGTGGCCAATGATTGTGTGATGGATCGTAATGTCAATACTCTTTTGATTACTGGGCCTAATATGAGTGGTAAATCTACTTATATGAGGCAGTTAGCCATTATTCTTATTATGGCACAGATGGGATCTTTTGTACCAGCAACGAAAGCTAATTTACCTATTATTGATAAGATTTTTACACGAATTGGGGCGAGTGACGATTTAGTGAGTGGTGAATCTACTTTTATGGTAGAGATGAAAGAGGCAAAAAACGCGATTTGTAATGCAACTGAAGATAGTTTAATTTTATTTGATGAGTTAGGAAGGGGAACCGCGACTTATGATGGAATGAGCCTAGCAGAAAGCATCTTAAAATACGTCAGTACTAAAATTCAATGTAAAACTTTATTTTCAACACATTATCATGAGTTAACCGTATTAGAAAATAGTATTCCAACCATTAAAAATGTTCATGTTAGTGCGATTGAAAGTGATGGGAAAATTACTTTTTTACACAAAATTAAAAATGGCGCGGTTGATAAAAGTTATGGTATTCATGTCGCGAAGCTTGCTGGACTACCTGAAGAAGTGATTAATGACGCTCTAAATATTTTAGCAATGTATGAAAAAGGTAGTAAAAAAGAGAAAAAGGAAGAACAAATTCAGTTGGTAATGAATTTTCAAGATGAAAAAGAAAATCCGATTGAAGCGAAATTAAAAAGCTTAGATTTACTTAGAATGACACCTATTGAGGCTTTAAATACGCTTTATGAATTAAAAACAGAAATCGAACATAATAAATAGTAAGGGAGTGAAAAAATGTACGAGATGAACGAAGAGATCGCCGAAAGAATTGTTCAAGAATATGTCTTTAAAATGATTTATGCGGAAAATATTCGAATGGCTGCCAGTGCTTATTTAGAGCTGACTTCTTGCTTTAGCAAACGGTATCTTAAAGAATATTTTGAGAAAAGTTTTACGATTCAAGGAAAGAAGCAAGCGATTAAAGATTTATCCATTTTAAAAGCTATTTTAGAATATTTGCAAAAGCATCAAACGGCTAATTATGAAGTAATTATGGGGGCAGAACGAAATCAAGATCAAACGATTTCTTGTTATGTTGGACAGAAGAAGGAATTGTTTCCTTCCGAAGGGTCTGCAGAAGAGATGTTGCTTTCTTTTAAAAAAAGAAGAAGCTGGTTTCGAATGATTAATGAAGCCATTCAAAAGGAAGATCGAGAAACTTTAGAAGCTAATTATTTTGCGATTAAGAATACACCTTGTTTAAGTTGGACTATTTCTTTTTTTCAGTTACAATTACCCGAGATGCGTGAAGGTGTTTATAAAAGATCAAACGGAAATTTTTCAGTATAGAGAAATATTGTACGAATCCAAGTAAATTCGTGAAGAAAGACTAGCTTAACCTAGTTTTTTTTGATACAATAAAGCAGGTGGTAATTATGCAAAATCGTAGTGAATCAAGAAGAATTGCAATGACTTGTTTATATCAGATGGATATTTTAAAGCAAAATCATTTGCAGTATGATGTCGAAGAAATCTTAAAAGAAAATTGTGAAGTAGATAATGAGTTTGTGAAAGACTTGGTTTTTGGTGTTCTTACAACACAAGAAGAACTAGATACGATAGCTAATAAATATTTAAAAGATTGGCGGATTGACCGACTAGATAAAACGGGTGTTGCTATTTTGCGAATGGCTATATATGAATTAAAATATATGGATACACCGGCGGTAGTAGTTATAAATGAAGCTATTGAGTTAGCCAAAAAATATACAGATGAAGATTTAGTAAAAATGATCAATGCTGTATTAGATAAATTTATGAAAGAAGAACTATGATTCGTAATATTTTAGAAGAGTATCAATTGCCAACTATTAGCGATGGCGAATTAGACGGAATCATAAAAACAAACTATTTAAGTAGTGCAGATCATGCTTATTTGATCGGAAATCAATATTTCTTTAAAGAAGATGTTGATATAAGTTATTTTTTTAAAGAAAGACTTGTTGAAATAATCGCGAATAACGAGGGAATTCCTACAGTTCAAACTGAATATGTAAAAGCGGGACCTTATTATGGCGAGTTAACTCAAAATTTTCATCAAGAAGGATACAACTATTATCGTGGTGAAGAAATTTTGGCTCATTATAGTAAAGAATATCAAGTTAATAATTTAGGGACAATTGCTGAAGCTTTAAGAACTTCTTTTAAAGTATCTAATGAAGATCTTAAAAGAATAATGGATCAGTTTTTACATCGACTTCTTTTGGATATTTTAACGATGCAAAGTGATCGAACAAGTAATGGCTGGGAAATCGAAGAAAGTCCGCATGGAGATATTGATTTAACTCCTTTATTCGATTCTAATAAGAGTTTTCAAAATTACCAATTGCATGGTAATCAAGAGCCATTTAAAATAAAACTTGATTTTGATGTTATGAGCACGAATCTTTCTACTTATGAAAAAATAGAATATTTACTCGCTCATGTTTCTTCAGATATTGTTATGTATTGGGATTCCTTATTAGAAAAATATCCGCCGATGATGATCAAAACCTATCTTCAGAAAATTCAGAAAGAAGTTTCTTTGGATTGTAGAGAATATATGAATCAAATTTTAGATGATTATACTGTTCACTATTCTATTTTAGTCAATATGAAAGAGAGAAGAAGGGGAGTAGAAAGATGAACCATGAATATTTAAGTATCTCACAGATTAATCAGTTTATTAAGATGGTTTTTGATAACAATTCTTATTTGCAAAAAGTATATTTAAAAGGTGAGATTAGTAATTTTAAACGTCATACTTCTGGGCATTTGTATTTGACTTTAAAAGATGAAGAAGCACGTATTAGCGCAATAATGTTTCGAAGTATGGCGGCCAAATTAAATTTTGTGCCCGAAGATGGGATGAATGTTTTAGTAGAAGGACGAATTAGTGTTTATCCAGCTGGTGGTAATTATCAAATCTATATTGATAAAATGGAACAAGATGGTTTGGGAAATTTATATATTGAATTTGAAAAATTAAAGAAAAAGTTACAACAAGAGGGATTGTTTGATCCAATGCATAAACAGGAACTTCCAAAGTTTCCCAGACGAATTGGAATTGTTACTGCTCCAACAGGCGCGGCGATTAAGGATATTTTAAGTACAATTCAAAGAAGATTTCCAATATGTGAGACAATTTTGTTTCCTTCTTTAGTACAAGGAGCTAGCGCGAAGGAAGATATTGTTAAAAATATTCGGTTAGCGAATACCTATGATATCGATCTATTAATTGTCGGACGTGGCGGTGGCTCTATTGAAGATTTGTGGGCTTTTAATGAGGAAGTTGTTGCCCGAGCGATTTATGAATCGAAGATTCCTATCATTAGTGCCGTCGGTCATGAAGTTGATGTTACAATTGCTGATTTTGTCGCGGATAAAAGGGCTCCGACACCAACAGGGGCTGCCGAGATGGCCGTGCCGACGATTGCAGAAGTAGAAAGCTTGTTTGCTGCTAAAAAAATGGAAGTATCTAATTTATTTTTGAATCGTTTAGCTGAGAAAAAACATCAGTTAAAGAAATTGGCAGATAGTTTTATCTTAAAAAATCCGATGGTTTTATATGATGTAAAAATTCAAAAGCTCGATAATTTAATTGAACGCTTACAAAGTTCGGTAACTACTTACTTTGAGGAGAAAAAGCAAAGATTTATACAGCTGAAAGCTCATTATATTTTGCAAAATCCTGTGATTATTTATGAATCCCAATTAAATAAAGTTAAAACTGAGCAAGCGTTATTGCAAAAGAATATAAAAACGATTTTATTAAAGAAACAAAACGATTTGGCTTTCATTGTGCAAACTTTAAAGTTAGTAAATCCATTAAATATTTTAGATAAAGGATATTCTTTAGTTAAAAAAGATGGACATATTTTAAAGAATAGTAGTAATATAAAAGTAGAAGATCAATTACAAATTCGCTTGTCTAAAGGTGAATTAAATGTAGAAGTAAAGGAGATTATATCATGAATGAGATTACATTTGAAAAAGCATTGCAAGAATTAGAAAGTATTATTAAGGATTTAGAAAGTGGTTCTATTCCACTTGAAGAAGCTATTAATAAGTATACAGATGCAATGAATTTGGTGAAAATTTGCCAGGAAAAACTTGATAAAGCTACAAAACAAGTTAATAAGATTGTAAATGAAAACAATGAACTTGAGGATTTTGAAGTAGCAGAAAGGCAAGAAAATCATGACGAAGTTAGTGAGTAAAATAACGGATCGGGATGTCGATTTTGCAAAATGGTATACGGATGTTGTACGGGAGGCTGATTTAGTCGCGTATTCCTCTGTAAAGGGCAGTATGATTATCCGTCCTTATGGCTATGCTATTTGGGAAAATATTCAAAGAATTTTGGATGCCGAATTTAAAAAAACGGGACATGAAAATGTGCAAATGCCGATGTTTATTCCGGAGTCTTTGCTAAATGTTGAAAAAGAACATGTCAAAGGGTTTGCTCCTGAAGTGGCTTGGGTTACTCATGGTGGAAATGATAAACTAGAGGAAAGAATGTGCGTTCGACCAACTAGTGAAGTTTTGTTTTGTGAACATTATAAAAATATTATCAAGTCGTATCGTGATTTGCCTAAATTGTATAATCAATGGTGCACGATTGTTCGGTGGGAGAAAACTACACGTCCTTTCTTGCGTAGTCGTGAGATTTTATGGCAAGAAGGGCATACCATGCATAGGACAAGTGAAGAAGCACGAGAAGAAACCTTACGAATGCTTAAAATTTATGAGAATTTTCAACGTAATGTGCTTGCTTTACCTGTTTTAGTAGGGCGTAAGACCGAAAAAGAGAAATTTGCAGGAGCAGAAGAGACCTATACATTAGAAGCAATGATGTATGATGGTGTAGCTTTACAAAATGGTACAAGTCATTATTTTGGCAAGCATTTTGCTGAAGCATTTGGAATTCGTTTTTTAGATGAAGATAATACTTTAAAAGTACCTTATCAAACGAGCTGGGGCGTGTCTACACGAATGATCGGTGGGATTATTATGACACATGGTGATAATCACGGGTTAGTTTTACCGCCTAAAATTGCTCCAATTAAAGTTGTTTTTATTCCGATTTCACAAGATGAAGAAGTTCTTAAAGTTATCTCACAAATTACGGAAAATTTACCAAGTGATATTTCCTATAAAATTGACCAAAGCGATAAATCACCAGGATTTAAATTTGCTGAAGCAGAAGTAAAAGGAATACCTATTCGAGTAGAAGTAGGAAAAAGAGATTTAGAAAAAGACGAGGTTACTCTTGTTCGAAGGGATACTTTGGAAAAAGAAAGTGTCAAAGTAGCAGATGCATCGGATGAAATCCTACATTTATTAGAAAAAATTCAACAAGATATGTATGATCGAGCTTTGAAACGTCGGGATGAAATGATTTTTGAAGGAACTGATTATGAAGAAATGAAAAAACAGATGAAAGAAAAAACAGGTTTCTTTAAAATTAACTGGTGCGGAGATGTTGCATGTGAAGAAAAAATTAAGGATGAGACAGGGTATAAGAGCCGGTGTATTATTGAAGATGAAAAAACTACAGGTAAATGTATTGTCTGTGGAAAAGAAGCAACGTCACGCATTTATATTGGCAAACAATACTAGAAGAACATGTAATTCTTCTTTTTTTTGTGACATCATTAAATCAGTTTTCAAAATCGTTTCCCAAAGAGGAGGAAAATGGATAAGATTTTTGTTTCCCAATTCGTGAAGAGCGACGACTATCAAATGAATTACAAAAAATATTGTACATTACATTATTAATGAAGAAGAAAAGTGTGTTCAAATCATAGAAAAAAGATAGCTTGACTATCTTGTTTCGTCATAAATAATATAATCTGTCTTTCTTTCTTTAGCTTGTAAAAGGGGACCATCACGATATCCTAATACTAAATTGCCAATGCCTTCATAATTTTCGTTTAAACCCCATTTTTGCATTAATTCTTTGCCTTCTTCTGTTTCAAATGTTTCTTTAGCACGATGGACCCAGCAAGAATCTATTCCTAAACTATAGGCAGCATTTGCCATATTTGTTAGTACAGCTGCGCCATCTAAAAGATAAGTTGGTATGGTTTTATCTGCAAAAACAATTAATAGTACTGGGGCGTTATAAAAAGGATTAATTCCTTCTTTGCGAATAAAACTGCCATTGATTTTTGCAATTTTAGCAATTAAATCAGGACTATCAATAACGACAATGCGCGGGCTTTGCTGGTTTTTTCCGTTCGGAGCATAGGTTCCACATTTTAAAATCCATTTGAGATCTTCTTCGGGAATTTTCTTATCTAAATATTTACGGCAACTTCTTCTTTCACATAATGTTTTAATTACTTCGTTCATTTTATCATCCTTTCTTACCTTTAAAGTATAACAAAAACTACCATCATTTTCCATAGTAAGAATTGCCAAAATAGTTTTGCATTTTTTTCTCATACTATGTTTAAACGAGAAAGGAAGATTTATTTATGAAAAAAATAACGATTTTATTAATTGGAATTTTATTGTTTCCTTTGCAGGTTTTTGCTTATTCAAATTATGTAATTTTAGGTGGAGAAAGTATTGGCATTCATATTGATACTCCTGGGGTAATGATTATCGGTTTTTATAAAGTAAATGGGGAATATTTAAAAGGAAATCCTGAATTGATTTCAGGTGACTTAATTACCCATGTCAATGGTACACAGGTCACGACGATTGAAGAATTAACTTCTACTATTGAAAAGGAAATTACTAATAATCAAGTAATTTTAACTATAAATAGGGATGGTAATGAATTAAGAGTTTCGATGCCGTTAGAAAAAGTTGATGGAGTGTATAAAACAGGATTGTATGTTAAAGATAGTATAACTGGTATTGGAACGCTTACTTATATCGATCCCGAAAGCAAAATATATGGAGCTTTAGGGCACGAGATATTAGAGAGTACAACTAGTGAACTTGTAGAGGTTAAAACAGGAATGATTTTTGAAACGGCAATTACAAGTATTAATAAGAGTTCAACAGGAGTGGCTGGTTCTAAAAATGCAACTTTTAATACGCAAAATATTTTTGGCGACATTCAAATTAATGGTAATCACGGCATTTTTGGCGTTTACGATAAACCTGCTGCTACTAAAACAATCGAAGTTGCTAAGCCAGAGGAAGTACAGGTTGGAAAAGCTACGATTTATACCGTTTTAGATGGCGAGGAAAAAGAAGAGTATACAATTGAAATTACAAAAATTAATGAATATAATCAAACAAAAAATATTACTTTTGAAATAACAGATGAGGAACTCATTAATAAAACTGGTGGTGTAGTGCAAGGAATGAGTGGTTCACCAATAGTGCAAAATGGCAAGATTATTGGCGCGGTAACTCATGTTATCGTTGATAACCCTTTAACTGGATATGGCATTTTTATTACAACAATGTTAGAGACAGGGGATGGATTATCCTCATAAAAAAAGACCATGATTATGGTTCTTTTTTATTGGAAAGCATAGGCAGCAATACTAGCGACAATGCCACCTACCATGATTAGTAAAATAATCCATGTAATAATTTTTTGTGTTTTTTTATTCATTTTTTGACCTCGCTTTTACTTCATAAATTTATCATAATTTTGATGATTTGTAAATAGAATTTAATAGGTGATCAACGGTGAAAAGAATGAAGGAATATATAAAGCGTAATAAGCTTTATCTTTTGTTTATTGCAGTTCTTTTGATTTTTGGAATCGTGGTAGGTCTTTATTTTGGCATAAGTCATATTGATTCTTTAAAAGAGGATGTACTTTATTACACTTCGCATATTCAGGAACGAAGTTATAATTATTTGTTCTTTCACTTTTTTGTATTAGTATTGGGTGTCATTTTAAGCTTTTTTGGTATTGGTGTGCCTTTTTTATGTGCTTTATTATTTTATGAGGGAATGAGTATTGGCTTTTTACTTGCTATTTTTGCTATTACTTATGGGTTTAATGGTTTTCTTTTTGCTTTTATCTTCCTTCTTATTACTAAATTAGTCTATTTGATTTGTTTTTGCTTTTTATTTTCAAAATGTGTTAAAATTGCTCGCAAGATGATTGGTAAATATCTTTATAAAACAGATCCCTCTTTACTTTTAGTTCATCTATTAAAAGGAGTTAGTGTCTTTATTTTGTTTGTGATGATCTATGACGTCTTGTTGTGGTGGATTGGTAAACCAGTGATCACTTGGTTTCAGTTTTTGCTTCAATAAGTAGGACTTCAATTTTTCCTTTCTTCATGATACAATAGGGGAGAGAAAGAAGGGAAAGTTATGGCCAAGAAAGTCATTGTCGGAATGAGTGGGGGAGTAGACTCAGCTGTTAGTGCGTATCTTTTAAAAAAAGAAGGATATGAAGTTGAAGGGTTATTCATGCGCAACTGGGACGCATCTTTAAATAACGATATTTTAGGAAATCCAACCATTAATTCCAACGTATGTCCGCAAGAATTAGATTATCAAGATGCTAAAAAAACTTGTGAAATTTTAGACATTCCCTTACATCGTATCGATTTTGTTAAAGAATATTGGGATAATGTTTTTTCCTATTTTTTGAAAGAATTAAAAAAAGGACGCACTCCTAATCCCGATTTGTTGTGTAATAAATATATTAAATTTGATGTGTTTAAAAAAGAAGCAGTGTGCCTTGGGGCTTTGTATATGGCAACAGGACATTATGCAAGACTAGAAAACGGCAAACTTTTACGAGGAATCGATTTAAATAAGGATCAAACTTATTTTTTGGCCCAATTAACACCTAATCAGCTTACCAACGTTTTGTTTCCTGTTGGGCATCTCACTAAGCCTGAAGTTCGACAAATTGCTCAAGAAATTGGTTTAAATGTCGCGACAAAAAGAGATTCTACAGGTATTTGCTTTATTGGTGAGAGGCATTTTCAAGAGTTTATTCATAATTATTTAAAACCTAATCCTGGCGATATTGTCGATGTAGAAACTAAGGAAATTATTGGACAACATACTGGTTTAATGAATTATACAATTGGTCAAAGAAGAAATGTAGGTTTGTCTGGGCAAACGAAGCGTCATTATGTTTGTGGGAAAAGTGTTAAAGACAATGTTTTATATGTGGCTTTTGGTGAAGATAATACCTATTTAATGAGTGATGCTTGCACTTTAGAACAAGTAAATTGGATCAGTAGTGTGCATCCTACTTTTTGTACCGCGAAATTTAGATATCGAGACAAAGATCATAATGTACAGTTAGAATTTTTAGAAAATGATGAAGTTAAAGTTTGTTACCCAGAAGGTGTAAAAGCAGTTACTCCAGGGCAGTTTTGTGTCTTTTATTTAGGGGAAGAATGCCTTGGCAGTGGGGTCATTAAAGACGTCTTTAAAAACGGTGAGAAATTATGGTATGTAAGTGATTAAAAAGGAGAACGAAATGAATACAATAGAGTTTTTAAGACAATTAAAAAAACAATATACTTTTTTTGGTTTAACAGACGATTTAGAAGTGTTTCTAGGGGATTTTACCGTGGAAATGTTCAAACTGAACTATTTGACATTGTACCCTAATGGTGTAGAAGAATTCTTACGTAAACTATCCTTAGATATTTCTGCATGTTCATTAGAAGAATTCCAAAACTTTTATGATGATATTGCTCCGTATATAAAACAGTCTGCTAAAACAACAGTGGTTAAAAATCATATTATATCCGCATGCAAAGATTATGTCTTAAAACATTATAAAGATTTAAATATACCTAAATTCAAAGAAGTCATTTTCAAAGGAATCGTCTTAGATTTTCAAAAGGATTTGCAATTTCCCATACGTACTGAAATAAATGAAAAAAACGGCACTGCCGAAGCCGCGGCAAACTCTTATATTGAAAGTCAAAAGAATTATTCAAGACATACAATCTATTATTATACGAATCAAAAATTGCCAAAATTTAATAAAGAGTACCAACTTTTTTACTTAGCATTTGAAGCATTTCATGAAGAATGTCATTGTTTAATTTCAGAATTGATTCATAATCCTACATGCTTTAAAGAAGATATTTTCGATTACGCAATCACACGTTTCTACCTTGAAGAACTGGATTCTTCCAGATTTTACTATGACGCACATTATTTGACAAACAAAGAAGAAGCAAAAGCAGACTTATACGGTGTAGCAAAAGCTATAGCCTACTTAGAAGAACACATACCGGCATTTCCGACAAACAAAATCAAAACATATGCAAATTCTATTACAAAACTAGCTCATGCAAATCAAGCAACCACGAAAAAAATAACCAGGCCAATAACAGAGCAAGAATGGTTTGAAAAGCGAGTTGAAGAAGGCATAAAAAAGTACCCTTATCTTTTATCAGGTATTCTCACACGAGCATTTAATGAAGATGGTTCTAAAAAAGATTTTATAACGCTTGTAAATGATCAGAAAGCACTAAAAGATGCAAATGAAAATCCTCTTTTACAAAAAGATATCGAAAGATTTTATTCAATTTTACAGTACAAAGCTTTACATAATTTGAGCGATGAAGAAAGAAGAACTCTTTTTCGAAATCCTGATCTTCAAACAGAATTACAAGAAACCATATTAAACTATATTCAGTTTATAAAAGAAAAAATAGAAGAATTCAAAGAGAAAAAGACAAGTATTTATGCTCTATTATATAAACCACAAACCATTCAGATATATAAAAGACAATTAAAAGAAGTACAAAACTGGTCTTATGCAATAAACCAAATAAAGGAAGAAGGAGTAACTTATGGATTATGACACTTTATTAAAGCAATATCATTTATTAAATGAGTCAGAATTATCTTCTCTAGAATACCTTGAATATTTTTCCACTTTAAGTATAAATGAGTCAGAAGAGACTAAAATAGAAGAATATCAAACCATAATAGAATCGTTATTAGAACAAGAAGAATCCGGCAATGAATGACTCCCTCCGGATTTTTTTAATTTTGCTTGACTAATGCTTGACACAAAAGTGTTAAGTCGATATAATGAATATGTAAAATATTTTAGAAGAGGGTAGAAGAATTATGAATAGATTAAATGAATTATTGCAAGAATTAGGAATTTCTAAAGTTCGTCTAGCAAAATATTTAGGTGTGTCAAGACAAATGGTCTATAATTATTTAGAATTAGATGATATAAATAAATGGCCAAAAGAAAAAAAGATTTTATTATATAAACTCTTGGATATTACGGATGAAAATGCCGAGAATGCCATTGATAATATTGTTGTAACAACTGATTATTTGATGAGCGTGGAAAGCAGATTAAATCAAAGTGTTAAAAATTCAGATGAGATCGATAATTATTTGGACCTAAAAAACTTAAATAAAGATTCACAAGTTTTACTTACAAATATTGTTAATCTTATTAAGGAAAAACTAGAAGAGGAAGATCGAAGAGAAGAGAATTACTATACTTTTTTGTATCTATTTCACATGCTTCAATCGTTAAATAATGTGCCAGAAATTAAATATATTTTTGGTTATATGTCTAAATTTACTGGTTTTACAAAGCCAGAAGAATTTAAGTTTAATGAGGATAGACAATTTATTTTTGAAAGCATTTTATATACGGCATTGAACTTATATAACAATGGGGGTGCTTCTCGTAGCAAATTAACAGAATCCCATCGTCGTTTTGTCCAAGAAATAGAACGCAAAAAAGAAGAGAAATTGGGTCGTACTCAACAATTAAATGCTATTAAAATTCAAGCTTTAAAAGAACTTGGATATTCTGAGATAAATGCAAGTAATGCAGACGAATTTTTAGAAAAAATTGCAGAAATTGAATCTAGAGGTTCCATTATTAATAACGAGTAAAACATTGGATTATTTTCCGATGTTTTTTTCGTTTGACTCCCCTACTTAAATTTTAATAAAAAGAGGGGAGGTAGTTTCGCTAATAAATTCATTAAAAGAACTTTGCTACTTTGTTGCATTAAATGGATAATTATCCATCTTTTTATTTTTCAATGCAAATTAGAAAGGGTTAATTATTTCTTGTAATTTGAAAATGATAACGATTTGTATGAATAATTAGTAATAAAAAATAAATTATTGGAGTTTGATTAAAAAATATTTATTCTATATAGTTTAATTATAATTATATTAAATATTGAAGTGTTTTTAATGAAGTATTTATAAAGTTTTAATCTCTAATATTAAAGAATATATGATATAAATTCTTGTTTATTTTTCTTGAATTTAAATATTGCATAATGTATATTATGTAAACCACTAGTTATTTTAGATATTTTTTACATTCATTATAGTTCAAATAAATATACGATAAATTGTCTTTTATTTTTGTGTAAACATTCTCTTTTTTAGCAATATCATATTTTAAAACAAAAACATTTTTTAAACGTATTAGCATATATACGATTAAATAAATACTAATTATACTTATTTTGTTAATAAACTTTCATGTTTATTTGTGATTTCCTTAATTTTGTCAAAATCTTTCATATGGTTTATTTTTAAGTATTCTTTTTCAAAATCCGAAAACATATGTTTACTCTACCCTCTTTCTTAATGGATTATTTTATAAGGATAGAGATGGAAATACAAGTATTTTATAACAATTCACTAGCAAGTAATAATAGGATACCAACTATAAATCCTAATACAATATACTTATTTTCGTAGTATTTTAAAGCTTTAGGTAATAATTCATGAATTGCTAAGGTAATCATTAGACCGGCTACAAATAAAAGAATTAATCCAATCATTGTATCTGTAATGAAATTGCGCAAGAAAATGAAAGCAAGTAAAGCACCTAAAGGTTCTGCTAGACCTGAAACGAATGTCTTTTTTATAGCTTCTTTTTTTGAACCAGTGGCGTAATAAATTGGGACGGCTATACTGATTCCTTCTGGAATGTTATGAAGCATAATTGCAATGCTAATTTTAAGGCCTAATCCGATGTTTTGATAGCTACTTAAGAATGTTACTATGCCTTCAGGTAAATTGTGTAACATTAAAGCTAACATCGAAAGTATTCCAAGGCGATAAAGATCAATGTCTCCACTACTCTGTTTGGTGATTTTTTTATTTAAGAAATAGACACTCAGAACACCAATTAGAAAGACTAAAAAGGATATGAAGACACCTTTAGCTAGCTTATATTCAGTGAGGATAGCATAACTTGCTTCTGGAATGAGTTCAGTGATCGATATGCCAATCATAATTATTAAGGATAAACTTAAACAAAATGTGATAAATTTATTAATATTTTCGCGCCGCCATTTAAAAAAGATGACAATAGTACCTAGCATGGTAGATAGACCGGCAATTAAAGAAATACAAAAAGGCATTAAAAAAGACATAAGATCACCCTAGTTCATTTTATGTCTTTTATTTTCTTTTTATTTCCACTTTTTCAGTAATTTCACTCGTATCATAAGGAGTTAAATGATATGTATACCCATAATTTGCTTCGTCAAAGGTAAGATAGCCATTCCCATCAAATCCCCAGAAAGAATATGGATAAGCAAGTTCTTGGTAGTAGGCTACTTCCTCTTTTAAGTTTTGAGGCATTTTACTTATGGCATTTAAATATTCTAGTAATAAACCACGTAACACTTTATAGGATTTTACTTTTTCTTTAATATAGGGATAAAGCCTTCTTAAAGCATAAACGGTACGACATTTTTGCAAATATTCTTTGAGTTTTGGATCGACAATTGAAGAATCATTAGTAATAGCAAATAATGTGCTCTGTTTTGAAAGAGTATTTTTAAGTAGTAATGAAAGAAATTCTGTAAATACTTTATTTTCTTTCTGATTGCGATCTAGATCAATGCGAATGCTTTTGTCCGCATTTCTTCTTTTTTCTTGTCGCATATCGGCTAAGTTTTTCATACTTGTAGCGATTTTTACTGCTAAAGCTTCATGAATGTCTGGTTTATATAGAATTGTATAATTTTTAAGTTCACTTTCATTTGTTTCTTTGTTTTTCTTAACACGAGTGATAAAGACTTGGGGATTTTCTATATTGGGATATTGTAAAGCAATTTTCTTTTGGAAGTTTTCTTTTGTATAATCTAGCGTTAAATAATCTATCTCAGCAATATCTTCAAAGCCCTCTTCGTTTAAAGGTAAAATGTCGACATACTGATCTGCTCTTATATAAGTCACATAATACTTTATTTCAATATTTTTAGCCATTTTCACTCACCTACTTCTATTTTACAGAAAATACCAAACATTGGCAATTAAAAACTGATGTTTTTTGTATGCTTTTAGAAAGTCGTACCATAATAGTAATGGGAGGTAAAAAGATTATGAAAAGAAATCAAAAACAACAAAAACAAAATCGTTCTAGAAAAAATGAAAACAGACAAAATAATTCTAGAAAAGAAGAACAACGTAAAAATTGTTAAGGATTAAAAAAGAATGATGATGTTTTATCATTCTTTTTTACTTCTAGGATGACTTTCTATGTATTCGGCTTTTAAGTGTTCATTAGAGACGTGAGTATAGATTTGGGTAGTGGAAATGTTACTGTGTCCTAAAAATTCTTGGATAACGCGTAGATCAGCTCCGTTATTTAATAAGTGAGTGGCAAAGGAATGTCTTAATACGTGAGGACTTACATTTTTTTCAATGCCAACTTGATGACAAAGATTTTTGAGAAGTTTAAACATTCCTTGTCTAGTTAAAGGAGTGCCACGGTTATTTAAAAAGAGTTCTTCGAAGTATTTACCTGGTTTAATGAGTTTGGGACGATATTCATTTATATAGAGCTCTAAGTATTTTTTACTTGTTTCATTAAAGGGGACAATGCGTTCTTTACTCCCCTTCCCTTCCACACGAATAAGGTTATTTTGGAGATCGACATTTGTAAACCGTAAGGAAAGTAGTTCACTCACTCTTATGCCCGTTGCATATAACACTTCCAGCATAGCTTTAGTGCGATAGTCATAATCGGTTCGTAAAGGCATATCAAGAAGTTTTTCTACTTCTTCATAAGTTAGATAATTTGGAAGTTTTTGAGGAATTTTGGGCAAATGAATTGTCTCGCAAGGATTAGTCGTTGTTAAGCCTGTATCGATGCAAAATAAATAAAAATTTTGTAAAACCGTAAAGTAATGAGCTTTCGTACTACTTTCCTTTTGGTTTTCTTCTTTTAAGAAGTTTAAAATATCTTCTTTTTCTACTTGTAAGGGATTTTTACCTTTTAAGAATTTCGTAAATAAACATAAATTGTCTTCATAAGAAGTTAAAGTATTTCTGCTTAGTTTTCTTTCATAACGAAGATAGTTTAAATACTTTTGCATAGATTCTGGTAGCATATTTTCTTTATTTTCCATAATATCACTAGTATTAGTATAGAGGCTTTTGAAAAAATTGTCAAACGATAGTTTGTTTGATATAATATTTCAAGGTGATGCTATGGAAATTTTAGCAAATAAAATGCGACCAAAAAAATTAGAAGATATTATTGGTCAAGATCATTTGATTGGCGAAGGAAAAATTTTAACCAATTTAGTAGAACATCAGCATTTATGCTCGATGATTTTATATGGTAAGCCAGGAACAGGAAAGACATCTATCGCGAACGCTTTGGTTAACGAACTTAATATGCCGACACGTTTTTTAAATGCAACGATGAATAATAAGCAAGATTTTGATATTGCGATTGAAGAAGCGAAGATGCATGGTGAGATGATTTTGGTTGTTGATGAAATTCATCGAATGAATAAAGACAAACAAGATTTACTTTTGCCTTATATTGAGTCTGGGCTACTTATTTTAATTGGTTTAACCACTTCTAATCCTTATCATAAAATTAATCCAGCGATTCGTAGTCGGGTGCAGATTTTTGAAGTTCATGAGTTAACAACAGAAGATATTAAAATAGCTTTAAAACGAGCTTTAGGTTATTTGGAAGGAGCAACGCTTACAGATGAAGGAGCAGATTTTATCGCGGCTAGTTCTAGCGGTGATGTGCGAAGTGCTTTAAATTTATTGGAAACGGCTTACTATGCTTCTAAGGATCAAGTAATTACTTTAGAACTTTTACAATCTATTCAAACGAAACCAGTTTTTTTTCACGATAAGAACGAGGATGGACATTACGATGTTTTATCCGCTTTTCAAAAGTCGATTCGTGGCAGTGATGTCGATGCGGCTTTACACTATTTAGCTAGATTAATTGAAGCAGGCGATTTGGACAGTATTTACCGGCGAATGAGTGTTATTGCATACGAAGATATTGGTCTTGCTAACCCTTCTATTGGACCAAAAGTGATGGCAGCGATTCATGCTAGTGAACTTGTAGGATTACCAGAAGCTAGGATACCCCTTGGAACGATCGTTACGGAAATGGCGCTTTCTCCTAAATCCAATAGTGCACATCTAGCTTTAGACGAAGCTTTAAACGATATTCATAAAGGAAATACAGGAAATGTACCTAATCATATTAAAACCAATTCTCAAACTTACTTGTATCCACATAATTATCCTAATTCGTATGTTAAGCAAGAATACTTGCCTGCAAATTTAAAAGGAAAAAAATATTATCATCCAAAGATGAATAAATATGAAGCAAACTTAAATAAATTATGGAAAGAAATGCGAGGTGAACAATGAAAATAGCATGTATTGGCAGTGGAGTTTTTAGTATTGCTTTAGCTAAACAGATGGCAAGAAAAAAAGAAAATCAAATTTATATTTGGACTCATGATGCTCATTTTAAAGAAGAAGCTGTAAAGCATAAGAAACTAAGTTGGCCAAATGAGACGGTAAAACAAGATAGTAATATCGCTGTTACAACTTCTTTAGAGGAAGCTTTAAAAGATGCACAGGTAGTATTTTTACTCGTTGCTTCTGCCTTTTTAAAAGATACCGTTTTAGAAATAAAAAAATATTATCCGCTTTCTGCCCCACTTTTTATAGGTTCTAAAGGGTTAATTAATGAAAAACCTTACTACATATCTAAGTATTGTAAAAACGTCTTAAAAGCTAAAAGAATTGCTTTTTTTGCGGGTCCTAATTTTGCTCAAGATATTTTACATAATGCGGTCACTACTATTACAGTGGGAACAAAGGACAAGAAAGATTATATTCTTTTTAAATCTTTGTTTGGCCTTAATATTAAAGTGGAATGGATGAAGGAAACACAAGCTTTAGAACTTACGAGTGTTTTAAAGAATATTTATGCAATTGGATCAGGGATGGTCTATGCAAAAAGTCCTTATGAATCTACTTTGTTTGCTTATTTAACAGAAAGTTATAAGGAATATTTACAAATTTTATATTATCAATTAGATTATCCGAGTGATCAGTTATATGCTGGTACCATTGGTGACTTCTTTTTAACCGGAACGAATACGAATTCTCGTAATTTCTGCTATGGAAGATTGCTTGTTCAGACAAAAAAGGAGGCTCAATTGTTTTTAGAACAAAATACAGTTGAAGGATATACTGCCTTAAAAAATGTTGTAAAACTTTTGAAAAAGAAAGAAAAATTTCCTTTATTATATGAGATATATAAACATATAAATTAAATTGTTTTTTTTAAAACAAAAAAATTGCAAATCGTTTTATTTGCAATTATTTTTTATTATATCGTTGATAATGAAAGATGCGAGTAAACTACCGGCACTCATAGGAACTGAACAAATAGTTCCTAATTTTTTTTGCTTTTTAGGCACTTCCCTACTCCAGACTACTTTGGTTTTTAAAAGTGAGGTGTTTTTTAAAGTGGTACGTATTTTTTTGGCTAAAGGATCATTCATGGTTTTATCAAGGGAGGTAATGGTTAAAAGTTCCGGATGCGTTCGATTTGCAGTTCCCATACAAGAAATTAGTTTTTTCTTTAAAGTGCCACAAGTTTTAATCAAGGCGATTTTGACGGATACATCATCACAAGCATCGATGATATAATCATAATCTTTCAGTAATTCATTGGTAATACTTGCAGCGGTCCATTTTTCTTCGATAATCTTAATTTGGGCTTCAGGATTAATATCGGTGGCTCTTTGTAAAGCTACTTGGCATTTTTTTTGGCCAATTGTTTGTTGTAAAGCATAAATTTGGCGATTTAGATTGCTTTTTTCAAAATGATCAAAGTCAACGATTGTCATATGACGGATGCCACTGCGGAGTAAAGCTTCAAAAGCGTAGCCCCCTACTCCACCTAGACCAATTATTAAAATGTTTTGTTTTGTTAATTTTTCGTAGTTATCGGTGCCAATTAAATCTATAATTCTTTCTTCCATAAATTCTCCCATAAAAAAACCAAATGTAAGCAAGTGTGATAAAATCCCGCTCGCTCGCAGGTGGGCATCTCATCTATATTTTAGGATCCTAATTCACTTAATGGATTAGTTTTCTACACCATATAGAGTTCTGATTCCCGTATATCACCATAGTCGGTTTTATGAAACTAACTTACCTTTGGTAATTTTATTTTATCAAATAACTCTATCTATTGCAAGTAATTTGAACTATTTTACGAGAACTTTACTAGGCAAAAGAAAAAGCCTAAAACTAGGCTTGTATAACATTTTCTGCAGTAGGCATTGGACTTACTGGTGGTGTGGTTGGCACAACCCAACAGCCACTGACATCGCAGTTTGAACTGTATGGTGGTGGATCTGGCATGTCCATCCGCACGATCATCGGAATTTTAAATGCTCCTCCAAAGGCTACACAGTTACCTGGTTGTAATGTTTTTTGCTTTTCGATAACATCACTAGAAATATTTGGTAACATTTCTTCAATATATTTTAAGTCTTTAGGATGGGTCATTTTGAAGATCAAAAAGTTTGAAACTTGGGCAATAACTGTATCACTAATTTCAACAGGTCGTTGAGATATAATTCCTAAAATCGCACCATATTTACGACCTTCTTTGGCGATTCGATCAAAGATGTTGTAACCAAGTAAGAAGGTATCGTTATCTTTTTGGATATAGCGGTGAGCTTCTTCTAAGATCATATGAATAGGCATTGAAGCTCGATTTTTTAAACTTTTGGTGTAATCAAATAATAAGCGGCAGAAAATCTTAACGATAACTTTAGCATAGACGTCATCCACATCTTCAAGATTGATATTGATTATCTGTGAGTTTTTGCCATTTTTCATAACTAGATTTTTGACAAAGTCTTCAGGAGTAACATAACCACGATTTACAAAATAGGTACCAACTTTCGTGTTTAAAATACTTGATAGACGAACTTTAATCATAATCGCATCATCATAGACTTTGCTATTGTTTTGAAAGCCTTCACTGATTAAGGTAAATTCTAGGGCTTTCGAAAAGTCTAACATGGAATAAGAATAAATTTTTGGTTCTTTGGTTTCTTCTAAAGCGTCATCTACATGTTTTAAGATATAGTCTGTGATTAAAACGGATTCGCCAAAATTACCATTTGAGTCAATTTCAAAGCATTCTGAGAAGCTTCTAGAGTAACCTAGACCAGCAATGCGAGAGTCAAAGTTAAAGTCCTCGGTGTGACATACTTCGATAATGGTAAATATCTCGTTTTTCTTGTGTGCAGTTGTTTGATTGCTAAACAAGATAGCTAGTAAAGCTTTAGCAATCAAGTGATTTTTATATCGTTCACTTTCTTCATTATTTTGACTAAAGATTTTAGCTAGACGAATTGTTCTTTCAATAATTGGAAGTTGGCTATGACTACTTGCTTGCAATAGGAGAGCCATATCATCTAACTTTAAAAGACTAACTGGTATTTCAAGGGCAACATCATCTGGCTCTTGAATGTTTGAAGTAATGAATTTATATTGATATTTTGGATTGTAATTTGAAATGCTACGCAAGGCATTTTTGTATTCGCCATAGGCATCAAAAATAAATAATTTGGCATTTTCGTTTACAATATTTGGATCCGAAAAAACATTTTGGATAATTCTTGAAATACCGTGTGTTTTACCAGCTCCAGAGTTACCACAGATAAAAAAGTGGTTAGAAAAAAATGCATTGACACTTGGATAAACTGTGTAACTTTTATAAATTGCACTGTGACCTAATTCAAAGGATTTAGGTGTTTTCGAACCAATTAATTCTTTTAATTCGCCTTCATTTATGATGCGAATTTTACTTGATAATAATGGCTTTCTTATAACCCCGTTGACATAATGATTATCGATAAATTCTCCTAAGAAACGAATTTTAATAATATCGGGATTGATCTCTGATATCTCGCCTAAAATTCGTTGATTTGGAGCTTCAAAAATTACATGGATATTCATTAAGTCCATTGTTTCGTTGTTTTTTAAGGTGTTTTCCAAATGGGCAACACTTTCACTAATGAAAATTATTCTACCAAACATAAATATACCCTCTATTCTACTGAAAATTATATCAAGAATTTTTAAAAAAATCTATAAGAAGCGAAGAAAAATTTTATACTTTTAGGTAAAGAGAGCTTTAAAAATGTTAACCATTCCGTCAATGCCTTTTGACATGACAGCCTCGACAGCTTTCGAGAAAAGGACACCTGCTTTAGTCGTTTGGTTAGAATAATCCATTTGAACATTTGTAATATAATCGTTGATGTCGACATCTTTGCCACTTCGAACATCTTCTTCAAATTGTTTTATTGCCTCTTCAGTAATCGTTGTTTTCTCACCTAGTTTGGCTTCATAGTAACCTGCTTGAATCGCAATGGTTAAAGATATGTAAAGGACAAAAAGAACGCCTAACAACTTTAAAACCCAAGTTCCTTTTTTCTTTTTTTCCATTATTCCGTTATCACCTCTTTTAATACTTCTGCCACGATGGCAACGGTATTATTTATCTCACTTATTTTATTATATTGTCCACCAAATTCAATTAGAAGTGTATTTGGTGAAAAATCTTGATTGAAAATAGAGCTGGGTTTTTGCATTACGCCTTTAGATAATCCTGGAACTTTGCTATTGATGAGATTTGATACTTCTTCGGCAAGTGCTAGATTACTTAAATATCCAGGATGATTTTGGCCAATAACTAATAATACTTTGGCATAAGTTTTTCCTTCATATGTTAAAATAGAACTTTCATAAGGCAAGGCATCACGATGGACATCGATAAAATATTTTAAAGTCGGGTTTTCTTCTAGGGCATTCGTCATTAAGATTTTGCTCGCACTGTAGCTTGAATTATAATTCCAACCATTACTCCTTAATATTTCACTGATATTATTTGTTTCAACAATCGTGTTTAAGCCATAGTTATTTAACTGCTCACGTAAACGATAGGCGGCGAGCATGACAGTTGGTATTACATTATATTCGGATAATACTCCCCCATTATATTCTTCTCCTTGATGGGTATTGTATAAATATATAAGCGGGTCTTCTTTATTTTCTTCGGGATTTGGATCTGGTGTATATTCTTGTTTGGAAGCGCTACCATCATAATAATCATCGTCTTCTTCGGCTGTGCCAATTGTATAATCCAACAAAAAATCAAAGATATTTGTACTTACGCTTGTCTCGGTAAACAAGTTATTGGCTAATAAAAAGTGTAAAATTTTTTCTTTGGAAAAGAACGAAGCAAAAAAAGAAAGAGAAACGGCAAAGGAAATAGCTAGAATTCCTAATAAAAAGATAGTTTTCATACGAATTTGTTTACTTTTTTTGCTAATAAATCTTTTTTTCATAATTTCACCCTAAGGGTATTATATAAAATAAAAGAAAAAAATAATGTCGTTTTAAGACATTATAATATGATTAATTGCACGAGCAATAAGTTCTGTAATAATTTGTAAATCTTGTTCTAAAGTATATTTGGCTAGGTAAGTTTTGTGAAGTTTTAGTAAAGATGGAAAACCAATGGACATGACAGGAATATGGAATGTATCTTTGGTAATGGTTTTATTACTACGTATTTGATCAGCAAAGACAATACCACAGTCATTTATTTCAATGGTGCGATTTAAATATTTACTTTGATTGGTGGCAAAGCTATCTAATAAGATAATGACATCAGGTTTAAGGTCACCCACGACCATTTCAATTAGTCTAAAAGATGAAATGCCAGTTTTATTTGTTGTTTCAGGCGCAAATAAAGCTACTTTAGGAATGGTAAGAAAATCGTTATACTGATTGGTGGCGATTAAGTGTTCTAATACTTTTGGGCCAAAGGAATCACCTAAAATATCTGAGTTTCCTAAACCAATAAATAAAATGGTTCCACCTTTATGATATTTAGCTAGAAAGGTTTTAAAAGTTTTTTGAAAGATGCGTGACAAAACATTCGCGTTTTCGTAAAGAACTTTATCATCAAAAGAAAGTGTAAAATAGTCTCCTTCACGATTGTGATAAATCTTTTCGTCTCCTTTTTTTAATAGATAATGCTTGATCCATACCCCTTTTTCTTTTTTTTGGGCAATTAAATGATCTTTTTCAAGGGAAAGACCTGCATCTAGCAAGAGATTTTGTTTCATACTATCACCAAGCTTAGTATGGCCCTTTTTTAGAAAATCATGCTATTCTATAATAAAATCTTTGGTATATTTTCGCATATAGTCTTGTTTCATTTGACTTAAGTATTGGCGATTATGAAAAAGAGCACGATTATTTTTGATAACAACTCGATCAATTCCATATTCTTCAAAAATGCGAAATAAACGTTCTTTTAATTGCCAATATTCTTGATGATCTAATTTTTCTTCTAATAAAACATAAAATGTCTCATTTTGATATATTAATTCCATCTTATTCACCCATGTTTACTTTATCAAAAGGTTTAAAAAAAAGATATCTTTTCGACAAAAGATATCAAAATTATTTCATTAAACGGTCTTTTACAAGTTTGCTTACTAGTGACATATCAGCAGTAGGACCTAGTTTTTCAGTTAAAATTTTCATGATTTTTCCCATGTCTTTCATGCTTGTAGGTTGTTCACTTTCAAAAACTTCATCAATCACTACATTTATAGCTTCTTCACTCATTTCTTCGCCTAAATAGTTTTGTAGAAGTTCGACTTCTTTAGCTAAATTTTCGACTTCCTCAGTTTTTCCATATTTCTCGTATTCTGCCATCGAGTCTTTGCGTTGTTTGACATTTCTTTTAATAACGGTTAATACTTCATTATCTGATAATTCTTTTTTTAATGAAATACTTTCTAATTGCAACGCACTTTTTAGCATCCGTAGTACTGAAACAGCAAATTTGTCTTGATTTTTCATTGCTTCTTTTAAATCTTGATTAATTTTTTCAACCATTTTTTTCACCTCTATCTTTATTATATAAAGATTTTGCCAAAATTTAAACTATTTTTTAAATTGTTTTTAACAAAAAAAGAAGATTTGATGATTTCTTCTTTTTAGTTATTACGATGTTTTCTTGAATTACGAATATTTTTTTTCTTTTCTTCTCTTCTTTTTACGCCTGGTTTTTCATAATGTTTTCTTTTCTTTAATTCTGAAGGGACACCACTTTTGGCTACAACCACTTTGAAGCGTTTTAAAGCTTTATCAATGTCGCCATTTTTAACTACTACTTTGCTTGAACTCATTTTCTACAACCTCCCTTCGTATCTAAAATAGATTATAACACTAGAAATTGTTTCTATCAACAAAAAACTTAAGAAAAAACAGAAAAAATGGTTAGATTGCCATTAATTCTGTTTCTTTTTCCTTTAATTTTTCATCGACTATTTTGTTATATTTATTGATAAGTTCTTGAACTTCTTCTAAAGCACTTTTTTCTTCATCTTCTGGTAATTCTAATTTTTTGATGTCATTATTTTCATCTTGGCGGATGTTACGTAAGGCAACTTTGGCTTCTTCACCTAAAGCTCTAGCTTGCTTTACATATTCCCGGCGACGATCTTCTGTTAACTCTGGAATTGTTAAAATAATCATCTCACCATTATTTATTGGGGTGATGCCTAGATTTGCTTCATTTATTGATCGTTCCATCTCTTTTAGAACACTACGATCAAATGGTTTAATAAAAAGTTGTCTTGCTTCAGGAACGGTGATATTTGCTAGAGATTGAATAGGCGTTGGTGTCCCATAATACTCTACTAAAATACCATTTAACATTGACGGATTGGCCCGTCCTGCTCTGATGCTTTGTAATCTTCCTTCTAAATTTTCAATCGCTTTTATCATTTTCTTTTCTGTATCCATAATTATCCCTCCATTTATACAGCATTTGCCGCGAGTTGATTGTCTATAATAAAATTTTCTAATTCTTCTTTTGTTTTACTGCCAATTAGTTCGGCAGTTAAGTGACCGTCTTTAAAAACCATAATGTATGGTGTATATTGTAAATTTTTTGCCAAGCGCTCATCTAACTCAGTAAATTGTTTGAACTCTTCATTGCTAGCATCATATAAACTACGATTCATCGCATACATTTCGATTTGATATTTTTGAACAAGTTCTTTTACAATTGGAATATATTTAACACATGTATGGCATGAATCACGAGATGAGAGTAAGGCAAAGCTTTCTTGATCATTGATTTTGGTTAATATTTCTTTCATCGTTAGCTCATCTAGAAAATCAAAAGTATAATCAGAAGCACTATATTCTTCATTAGCTCCAAAAATTTGATTGTTGTTATTAGGCACTTGACCGATAAAATGCATGACAATATGGTCTCCTACTGCTAAAAGAATTAGAACAAGTACAATACTAATACAATAGAATATTTCTTTTTTACGTTCATCTACTATTTTGGTTTTTTCTACTTTGTTTTTTTTCATTCGTCTGTATCCTCCAAATACTTTTTGAAATAAACGCCTAATTCTACTTTTTTAGCCTCTTTTTTCTCAGTGGTCCAATAATTATCTACAGTGTCATTTCCACCAACAATACTCGTTTCATCATCATAGGCAATAATTTCGCCGTCTTTGACAAAGACAACCGTTGGAGCATATATATTTTGGGCGCCTGTATCTACTATTGGCAAGTATGCAGTAAGTTGTTTTACAATATTTTCGTAATAATTATTATTTAGACCGCGATCCGTATAGAAGTTATAATAGTCAATTTCATCGACCCCATAATAGATTGCTACTTCATTTAATAAAGATGCATACGTATGGCTCCAATCATTTTCAGGAAAAGCAAAGAAGATTACTGCGGTACCTGTATTCATAATTTCTAGAACATCCCTGCCTGTTTTATATGTGAAAACATTGTCACTAGTTATACCAAATTCTTGGGTAAAATTTTCCGCATCCGATAAATCGTCTTCTTTAATGCCATAGTCTTTGGTACCTAAATAAATGAAGGCACCAATCAAAAAGATAAAACTACAAATATAAAAGATTTTTTGAAATAGAGACATCGGAGTCTTTTTTACATTCATACATATTCACTCCCACCTTTATTATATCAAGCTTTGATGAAGAAAAAAAGGGACATTTACAAGAGAATGTCAATTGCTGAGTTTACTCTGGATACGTACAACTTTTAATACCATCTGTGTAACGAATTTGGATATTTGTAGATGTCGAAATACTACTTTGGGTTTTAGGATTTACTAAATCACTTTCTTCGATATGACCTGCACTTAATAAAGCAGAAACACGAACATAGCACGAACCGTTTCTAAGACAAGTATCTCGAAGACTTGCTCCAATATCCAAATCAATATAAGTACATGCTGCATTTTCAATTGTTTTTTTAAAATTTTCATATTGGACATCTTGTTGGTTTGTGAAGACGGCTGACATGTTGCTCACTAAAACAACACCAATAATCGCGATTAGTCCAATGGTAATGATTAATTCAATTAATGTGAATCCCTTTTTCATCCTCTCACCTAGTATTAGTTTACAAAAAAAAAGTGAAAAATACAATCTTATTTTAGATGAATCGCTTTTTTTCTTGGTAAAAAATGAAAACATAAATAGAACAAAAAGGCAAAAATTACTAACAAATAAAAACTTATGCCACGCAGTAAAATCATGCCTGATGCAGCGAGTGATTCGCCATAAATAAGAGCATTTGCTTGTAATAATAGGCCTTCACTAACAACCACTCCACCTGGAAATGGCATGAAGTCAGAACCTAAGGTTATACAAATTTGAAAAGCAACAATCACAAATATCGATAGATCGTTAAGCCCGAAAGAACGATATATCACAAAACTAATCGATAAAATGCAAATACGTTGAGCTAGTAAAATAAGATATGCTTCAAGTAAAATCTTTGGATGTTTTCTGGTAAAAG
>CALVJI010000002.1 GCA_944332105.1 uncultured Bacilli bacterium | reverse complement strand
TAAGGAGAAGGCTTATGAATATACTATTATTGTTTTTTGCTCTACCTATTTCCACAATAATACTTGCTATAGTTTTTGATTTAGTGATTGAACTTTTATTACTATCTTTGGTTTATTCAACATTACGACTGTATGGATTTGGAATTCATGCGAAAACAAGTTTACAATGTTGGTTTACTACTATTCCAATATATATGTTAGGTGGCCTATTTATAAAGTATGCAACTATTACATCTAATGTAATTTATATTTTTTGGATTATTGCCTTTCTTTCATTTTTATTATTTGCTCCTGCTGATACACCTGCAAGACCATTAATTCGGAAAAACAAACGAATTCGTGCAAAAATCCTGTCTGTACTTATTTTATGTTTTTACTTCATAATATACATACTAAATATTAGTTCTATGTTTAATAATGTAATTATTTATGCTATTTGTATGGAACTTATTGTCATTAATCCTTTAACGTATAAATTAACTAATACGCCATTTCGTAATTATAAGATTTATGAAAAAAATATGGTTTAAATTATCATATAAATTTAAACAAAAGAGGAAGAAGGGAGTGTTATTTGTGCTTACAAATATTTTAGCTGGAATCGCAAATTTATTTGCTAATTCAGTATCATCTGCATGTATTATGGTTTTCTTCGATGAACCACAAGCAGACAAAGATTTATTATAAAAACATTATTCAAATCATTATTCGAGAATAGAAGATTCAACATTCTATTCTTTTTTTATCTTTCTTATTATTTTGTTGCAAAATGGACTTTGCTTTATTATTGCATATATCCTGTTATTTTTTGCTTTTAAAAAGAATAGAACTTTAAATTTTCTATTCCAAGACTAAAAAAAGTTTAAAATTTTATTTATTTACAGTCACAACACTTATAAACTTGTTATTTTTAATTATTGTAGTTAATTTTATGTCTTTTTTATTCAGTATTGAAAACAATCCTAATCCATGGCCTTTCTTTTTAGATGTATAATTTTTCTTACCTAATTCATCTATATCAACCACACCTGAAAAAGTATTTACAATTTTTAATATTAGCTTATTTTCATCTTCTGTAAACTCTAAATATAAAATCTTTTCATTACTTTGTTCAGCTGCTTCAATTGCATTGTCCAAAGTTATCCCTAGTGCTTCGCAAAGCGCATTAAACTTTCTAGCGCTTAAAATCTCTATGATATTATTCTTTAATTTGTTATCCACTTTTAATTGTAATTGTGAGTTATTGGCTGAATAAATTTTTTCATAGACTATTCCGCTTATTCCAGTGGGAATTTCTTTAAAATTTTTAGGTAATTTTAAAATAGAATTATACTCTGTTATTAAATCATCTATTAATGCTCTGGTTTTCTTATTGGTTACCGATTTAATACCACTTAAATTGCTAATCAAATTATGTTTTAAAATTCTATATTCATCTATTAAATTCAAATAGAATTCATTATTTTTGTTTAACAGTTTTATACTTTCTTTAAGAGAAATAATCTGAAACTGTTGTATAATAAAATTTATTACAAATAAAAGTACTGAAAAGGCTATAAAGATTACTAAAACTATGTATCCTTTATCGTTCATATTATTAATACATATTGATCCCAAAGTAAAATATATAAGTAGCATAATAAAGAAACTAAAATAAGACAAATGTAACTTAGTTATCAAATTTTTCAAATAATTTATTTTCTTTATAACAATTTTATTTCCACAAGCTAAAAAAGCTCCTACAATCATCAATGTTCCTAAAAATTTAAATATTTCTTTGTTTTCCTCATTGGTTGTGAAAAAATTTGACAAAAACATTACCAAAATATCTACTATTATTGCTATTATCCAAACAACAATCATATAAAACAAAAGATTTTTCATGCTTAACTTTGTGCATAATTTTATGATAATTATTGTATAAAATATTGATATCATGGTACCTAATTCAGTAGGCAATTCTAAAACTATTAATTTATATAATATCGCAAAGATTACAATACCAATTATTAATATAATTTTATTTTCTATTTTACTATTTGATAGTGATTTCACAGCATAAATCATTGAAATTTGAAATATTATAGATAATAGAATATAAATTAATACTGTCATTCTTTTTCTATCTCTTTTCTGTACTTCTTAGATAAAAGCTCTACTTTCTCGCCTGTATCTAAAACAAAATAATTCTTAGCATAGTTTCTTTCAACCATTCTTTCTCTATTAGCAATACAACTTTTATGTGTTTGAACAAATCTTTCATCAAGCATCTCTAACAATTTTTCTAATGTTAAATTCGTTTTAAACGTATTACCTCCACAGGCATGAATAATTGATTTTCTATCATCTTTTTCAATATATAAAATATTTTTCATGTATATTTCTAGATCGACATTTGCACCTTTAATTTTCAAAATTTTCTTATCAAAACGTTTATTGATAATTTTTAAAATATCTTCTTCTAATCTTCTATCCATTTCATGGAACTTTTCGATAAAATCAAAAACTTCTAAAATGTTTCGATGAACTGTCTCAAACATCTTATCATGACTTGTTACAAAGATAATTTCACTATCCCAATCATTTTCTCTGATCTTTTGAGCAATCTCTATACCACTTATACTCTTCTCTAATTCTATATCCATAATATAGACTTTTCTAAATGTTTGATCATCAATTTCTTTTTGTAAACTTTTAGAATACTTTTCAAAGTATTTAATCTCATAATCTTGATTTGTACTAATGCTAATTTTTACTAGCATCTTTTTAATTTTTTCTTGAATTTGGATATCGTCTTCTACTATTACAAAACGTATCATATAACCACTCTCCCTTTTGACGTCATTGTTTACTGTAAGCAATTATATCATATATCTACCCAAAAAATAAATACCTAATTTAAGGTATTTTAGAAATTATGAAATTTTTATAATTATTATAATAAAAAATTGTTTGAAAATTATAATTTTTAGCAAGTTTTGAGATATTTTCATAACTGCCAAATAAATATATTTTTTTCTTTTTATTACACTTAATTATCCATTCAATTGTTGTGGATAAGTTTCCTAAAACATAATAAGGATAAAATTGAGTTTTTTTCTTTTTATGAGTGATTCTTGTACATAAAAGATAAGATTCGTTCACATTTAAAAATAATTGATTAGGTTTTATATCATATAATGTAGTTTCTTCTTGATATTTAATATTTGTTATTCCTAAATTGTTTAATATTACCGTAATTATTTCTTTATCTATTGCTTCATAGTTGGCTGGAACTATCAATAGAACCTTTTTAGTTTTAAAAAAAGTTATCCACTTTTCTTGTACGACAATCTTATGTAGTTGTTGTTCAAATAAATTACTATTTCTCACTTTGCCATACATCATAGCTTCTGGCGAAAGTGCAAATTCTTTTATTATGTCTTTTTCTTTAACTTGGATGGTGTTTTCATATAAATATAAAATTATCATTTTTGTTAAAAAAATCCCATTTGGGATTATTCTAATTCAGCAATGTTTTTATCAAATAAAGAGTTTGGATTTGTTAAAACACCATTGACATACGTTTCAAATAAAAGAGTTTGTGGTTTTGTTGTTAGCAATTTACTTGTTCCTGAAGTAGCTATTACTTGATTTTGGGTTACTGTTGCCCCTTGTTCTACTTTTACTTCACCTAAAGTATAATATACTGAAGTGATGTTTTTATCATGTTCAATCGTTACTACTTTTCCTAATATCTCATCTTCTTTAACTTCTTTTACAGTACCATCTAATATGGAAACTACATCAAAAGCTTCATCGCCTTCATATAGAATTCCGGTATTTGGCATATAAGTGTTTTCATAGAAGATTAAGGCTTTTTCTTGATTTTCAGTACTTTCCTCTGTGTTATAGAATTCTTTGGCTACTGTTACATTCTCAGATGTATAAGGTCTAGCAATTGTAACTGTAGGCTCTGGAACCTCGTCATTTACTAACTCGCTATCCTCATCTGTTTCTTCAAACACGCTAGAACTATAATTATAGTTTTCGTCATTTGCCACTGCTTGATCAAGTAAATTTCTACTTAGGAAAACAATTCCTGTTACCATCATACCCAAAACCATCACATACACTGTTGGTAAAACGTACTTTCTTAATTTTTTTCTTTTCATATTGTTCCTCCTCGATTTTATTTTGAGAGAAACAAAAATTTTTATACCTATAATTTTGTAATTTCAGTATTTTGATAATAATGTTTTAATATTTCTTCGTAAGAATAGCCTTCTTTAGCCATGCCATTCGCACCATACTGACTCATACCGACTCCATGTCCATAGCCCCTTGTTGTAATAGAAACTGTAGTATCATTAACAGTAATATCAAAATCGGTAGAACGTAAGCCAAGTTTAGAACGAACGACTGTGCCAACAAATACTTGATCATTAATTGTAATGTTTAAAATGCGATTGGCATCACTACGCACTATATCTTTGATTTCAATTGTTTCACATGAAATAGCCAGGGCATTACAAAATTCTTCTTTAGTCATTGTTTTAGTAAATTCATAATTAGTAATGGAAGCGTTATCCCATTCAGAGGAGACACTATTAAGATACGGAAGATCTTGTTGAAAGACTAGTTCACTATTTTCTGTATATCCATTACTCATTGAAAAGTAAAAAGCATTGATAATGTTTCCTTCGTAAGTTAGAACTTGTCCTCTTGTATCGTTTACTGCTTCACGAATTTTTAAATAATTTGGAAAAAAATTAAGCCCCCATTTTTTTAGTAATGCTTGATTATCTTGATACGCTTGATCTTTTGTGCCAATAATTAAATCATAATCTAAATTTCGCGTTTCTTTTTTATACATTGCAAAGGTGCGCGCGGCAATTGCTTGAGCTTTTAAAGCTTCTGTTTCAAAACTGGCGGGCATTTCGGCTGCGACTACACCAATAATATAATCTTCTAAATTTTTTTCAGTTATGGTATTTGTACTTTCATCTAATAGTCTTACTGTAATGGCTGTTTCTCCTTCTGGGATTGGTAGTGGTCCTGTTATTTCTTTGACTGTTAGAGATACAAAAATTAAAGTAGCCGTCAGTATTACAACTACGGCTAATAATATTTTATTTTTCATGAAGGCTCCTTATAAAAACTCCAAGATAAAACTAGCAGATAGATAACCTAAGACAAAGCTTAGTAACATCACTAGAATTCTTGTTTCCCAAATCCGATTTTTTTTAATAAATTTTTCATAATTTATGCCTGATAAAGCAAAGGCTGATAGCATGGTAAAGAAAAGGTATACATATATCTTATAGTCCATTATATGCTCCATTTTCATAATCTATTATTTTTTGAATTCTTCTTAAATGACGTTCTTCTGTAGCTACTGGAGTTTCTATAAATGTATCGACTATTTTAATTGCTTCTTGGCTTGGAATTCCACCAAAAGCAATGACGTTTGCACCATTATGATTTTTTGCATGGTGAGCATCTTCTTCACTCACAATTCTAGCACAACGAATATTTTTTACTTTGTTGGCAGCGATAGAAATTCCGATACCATTTCCACAAATTAAAATGCCAAGATTTTCTTTATCTTTTAAAACATTCTTACAAACATCAAAAGCAAAATCTGGATAATCATCATCATTTGAATTTATTAGTTTTGATTTATACACGTCAAATCCTTCTTTTTTTAAATGTTCATAAATAGAGTTTTCTAGTTCTACTCCACGATGATCGGCTCCTATAAATATTTGCATAAACATCCTCCTTATTTTTTATTTTATCATATTTTTCTTTAAAATTTTGTCATTTTAAGATAAAAAAAAGAAGATTTTATTTTTCTTCTTGATTTAAGTTATATTTACGGTTAAATTTGTCAATTTTTCCATATCTTGTTGCTTTTGTTTGTTTACCTGTATAGAATGGATGACATTCAGAACAAACTTCTACTTCGATATGATCTTTAGTAGATAAAGTTTTAAAAGATGCACCACAAGCACATGTAACCGTTACTTCTTTCATTTCTGGATGAATGTTTGCTTTCATAACTTTCTTCTCCTTTCGCCATACCTAATTTTTAGGTATAGAAAATTTTTCATTTCTTCAGTATTATACCATATTTTATTTACTTGGCAAGTAAATTTAGAATATTGTGAATTAAAAATTCGTAAACATTTAATGCAAAATACATATATTTTTGTTTACTCTTTTTAATTTAAAGTTGCGGTATTATGCGATTTAAGTTATATTTTTTATAACTAAGAGAATAGAAATATGAATTCTTAGTTATAGTTTTGACCATACTAAGTTGTAGAAAGAGAAGTGTAAAAATGGAAAAGAAAATAAGTAAAAAAGCCTTATGTGGGGGTATTTGCTAGCATAATTGTACTTTTAATCGGAGTAAGTTATGCTTTATGGCAATTCATTGTAAATCAAACAGGTAACAATAGAGTTTCTAGTACTTGTTTATCCATCAGTTTAGAAGATGTTACTTCAGAAATACGAATGGAGAATACTTTTCCTATAACTGATGAAGAAGGAATGAAAACCACTCCATATGAATTTACAATAACAAATACTTGTGATACTTTCATAAGTTATGATGTAATCTTAGGTGTTTTAGCTAATGAAGATCCAACAACCGATATGAATCCAAGTTATATTGCAGCAGTCTTAGACCGAGGTGCAATTAAAACACTTAATGAGTACACTTCAACAACAGTAGATGGATATAAAGAGGCATATATTTTACAAACAGGAAGTTTATCACCAACTGATGAAGTAAGTTATAGTTTACGTTTATGGATGGATGAGAGTGTTACAGCAACAGAAGACTCTATGAACAAAAATTTCTTATCTAAAGTTGTAGTAAGAGCAACAGTAAGTAATTACTCACCAGTAGAACAAGGATTTGATACTTTATCAGAAGCGATGTTAGTAAACGAATATCAATCAAGTAGTGTTGCTAGTGCAAAAGCTCAAATCGAAGCTAAACAAGCTCCAGACTTTACTCAAACTGCTCCAATTATAATATGGAGTGAGAGTCATGCAAGTACAACGACAACGACAAGTGCAACAATGCCTCATCCAGATTTAGTAGGCAATGGAGAATCTTATTCAGCAGGATTAACAGCCCAAAATGTTTTACCAAGAATTGGAACAAGTTATACATTTAATTCAGAGACAGGAAGATACGCGATAGGAGACTTATCTTATGTAGATCCGACAACATTAGATTATGGCGGTGAAACTAATTATTATTATTGTGGTGCTGGATTCAATACGAACTCAAGTGATCGAATCACACCATACCAAAAATATACCAATTGTACGACGATTTTTTAAATTATCTCGGCAACAAGTGGTGATGGAACTTCAATGGGAGCGGGAGGAACAAGATTTGCTAATCGAACTTATCGCATGACCGCATATGCTTATACGCAAAGTGAGCAAGAAAGTGATAAATCCGATCGTGGTCTATACATGATGGAAGACCAAGATGGTAAAAGTTATTACTATCGTGGAAGTGTAAGTAATAATTATGTACAATTTGCCGGATACTATTGGAGAATCATAAGACAAAATGGTGATGGCTCTGTACGTTTACTTTATGCAGGAACCAGTGCCAATGCTGCAGGAACGGGACTACAAATTAGAACAAACACTTTCAATAGTACAAGAACTACCCCTAGATATGTAGGATATATGTATGGAAGCACATTGAATACAAGTTATGAACAAACTCATGCAAATGAAAATGATTCTGCTATAAAAACTCAATTAGATAGTTGGTATAAGACAAATATAGTAGATAAAGGATATAGTGAGTACATGGCAGACTCAGGATTCTGTAATGACCGAAGTATTTATAGTGGAAGTGATGGAGTTACAACAACAGCAAGCACCTATTTCGGAGGATACGGAAGATATATCAATCATGAGCCAAGCTTGATTTGTCCACAGCAAAACGATTTGTTTACAGTGAGTAATACCGATGGCAATCAAGCATTAACTTATCCAATAGGCTTAATCACAGTAGATGAACTCATATTAGGAGGTTTAGCTGATGGGTATTTAAACAGATTATCATACACTTATTCATCAAGTCATTACTGGACAATGTCGCCTAGTTATTTCAATGCCGCGATTACGTCTGCTCGTGAGTTGCTTGCGTACTCGATCGGATATGTAGATATTTATGCTAACGTTACCAGCACGTATGGCGTGCGCGCGGTTATCAATCTGAAGGCTGATACTCCAATAACAAAAGGAATTGGGACGGCTAATGACCCTTATGTTGTGGGATAAAAACAGATTTAAAACAAATATAATCTAGTGAGCAACTGAAACACACTAGATTTTTTTTGACTTTATAGTTTATTTGATTTTGTCTATAATTTGTTCACTTATATAACGGTGGGCTTTGTAATTGAAATAATAACTTTGATCGGTAAAGATATATTCTTTGTTTTCTAAAATTGAAGTAATATCTATAAAATAAACTTGGTATTGGTTACATATTTCTTCTAATCTTTTATTAATTTCTGTTACTCTTTCTTTTGAAATTTTAGTAGTTGGATATAGACTGATTAAGAAAATATTTTTTTTATTGTAAATTCGTAACATTTTGATTATTTTTTCCATATTTTGTAAATATTTTTCTATATGATTTGAATTTAACTCTTGTTTGCTGTTTAATTCATCCATTCCTAAAGCAATGGTTAAGATTTTTGCTTTTGAAATAGCTTGAGTGATAGAAGTGTTTGTACTTTCTAAAGTATAATTGTTTTGGAGTTTTAAAAGAAAGGTTTCAGTTGTTTCTGTTTCACTTATAAATTCTGTTATGTATTCTTTTAAAATGCTGTTGTCTTCATAAAAGTCTTTTACATAATCATTGTAACTATATCCTTTTACATTGTATGCTGTTTGTCCTAGGGCAACATTATCTCCTAGAGCTACAATATTCATGTCTTCATGATAAAAGTTTTTATAAATAACAAAAGTTAAAATCGTTCCGATAATAATAGTTAAGAGAATAATTTTTTTCATAAACACACCTAATAAATTTTATGAAATTAAAAAAACATATAGACTATGTTTCTTCTGTAATTATTTTGATATTTGCTCCTACTTGGGTTAATTTTTCTACGATATGTTCATAACCTCTTAATATATGTTCTATTTCACTAATGGAAGTTGTTCCTTCAGCTATTAAACCGGCGATGATTAAAGAAGCTCCGGCTCTTAGGTCACTAGCGATTACATCGTTTCCATATAACGGTGTTTTTCCTTTAATATAAATAATATTGTTTTCTTTTTCTATATTTGCGCCCATTGAGTTTAAATAAGGAATTTGCCCTACACGATTCGTGTAGATCGTTTCTTCTAAAATGCTTGTTCCTTCACATTGAGTCATTAATACGCTCATGGGTTGGGCTAAGTCTGTTGGAAAACCTGGATAGACTAAAGTTGTAATATTTAATGGTTTTAGTTTATCGCTTTTGTTGATAATTAAATCACTGCCATTTGCTTTAATTGATACACCTATTTCTTGGAGTTTACTGATTAAAGATGTAAGATGTTCTTTAATTACGTTTTTGATGTGTAAGTTTTGACCTAATAAACTCCCAATAATAATATATGTCCCTGCTTCAATTCGATCTGGTATTACTTCGATCATTGCTTTATGTAAATAAGGCACTCCTTCGATAGTTATTTTACTTGTTCCAGAGCCACGAATCTTAGCTCCCATATTATTTAAGAAAGTAGCAACATTTACTATTTCTGGTTCTTTAGCTGCATTGTTAATAACTGTTGTTCCTTCGGCTTTTACTGCTGCAAGCATGATGTTGATCGTTGCGCCTACGCTCGCGAAATCTAAATAGATTTTTGAACCCTTAAGTTTATCTGCTTTTAAAATATACCGATTTTCTAATTCAATGATTTCTGCTCCTAGTGCTTTAAATCCTTTAATATGAAAGTCTATTTTTCGATCACCAATTTTACAGCCACCAGGTAAAGCTATTTCGACATATTTTTTACGACTTAATAATGCACCCATAAAATAATAAGAAGCTCGAAGTTTAGTAGATAATTCTTCGGCAATAAAAGCATTTTCTATATTTCTTGAGTCAATGTGCATAACATCGTTTTTAATTTCTACTTTACCATTAAGTAATTCAATTATTTTTACTAAACTATCGCGATCAGATATAGCTGGCACATTATAGATTGTCGTTTCTTCATCGCATAAGATGGCAGCAGGAATAAGAGCAACTGCGCTGTTTTTTGCACCCGATATTTCAATGTTCCCGCTTAATATATTTCCACCTTCAATTTGAATTTTCTGCATAATATCATTCCTTTTGTCTATAGTACTATACCAAAAAATGGGCATTTTTTAAAGGGATTTGACTATTATTTACATATATGAAATATTCCTAAAGTTACTAGTAAAATAAATCCTAAGATATTGGCTTTAGTACCTATTTTTTGGGAAACAAATTTTCCAATTAGTAACCCAATATATGTAAAAGTAAAACTTGTTATCGAAAATAGAAGCATGGCAAATATTTTGTTTTGGGTAATTGCTGATAGAGCTAGACCTGTTGAAAAGGCGTCAATTGAAACACCAAAAGCAAATAGAAACATGCCTAAAAAACTTAAATCTAATTCACTTTCTTCTTCTTTTTTTAAAAAATCAATTAATAAATTCATGGCAATAAAAAGTAGAATACAACCAAGAAATAGATTACTGTTTAATTCAAAAAAGTGCATGATTTTGTCACCAAGAATTGAACCTAAAAAAGGCATTAGAAAGTGCATTATTCCTACTAATAAACTTAGTGTAATACATTTTTTCTTTTCAATGTTATAAGTTCCAATACCTAATGATAAAGAAAAAGTATCCATGCTTAAAGCGATGGCAATTAAAAATATATTTAAGAATTCTTTCATAAAAAGTCCCCACTATAATGTATGGGGACTAGAGCTCATTTATGAATAGAATTGGTCAATTATTTCTTGAACATAAAATTTATATTCAACATCATCTGTTTCGGTTTCTTTGCCTTCTAGTAAACAAAGCGGAGGAAACATAACACACCACCAGTTATTTCCGGTGCCAGTTCCTAATGTAATCACTAGTGATTCATATTCACCACTTTCATAAGTGACACCATGATACACTTTTTCAGGAAAATAATTTAAACCAAAAGATATTTTACTATTTGGGGTGTATTCATTTACTATTTTTTCAATATTTGTTAAATTTTCTGTAATAATTTCTTTAGCTTCTTGACTGTTTTTTGCATTCATCATTAAGCGATTTAATTCTTCTTCTACCGCATCTTTTATTTTCATTTTTAATTCTTGATCTTGTAAATCATTACTATTCGCGATGATTCGAAACCGAATGGCATCACTTGGAATTAAAATTTCTTCTTTATTTACATAACCGTATATTAAAAAGAAGATAAATAAAATAGGAATTATTTTTTTCATTTTTTCACCTATTTTATTTATGGGAAAAACTACTTCTTTTTATTCACATTCAATAAAAATATAGCGATCTTTATGAGCAAGGTCTTTTTCTGTTTCTGTTTTTGATGTGGATAAGTATTTATTTATTAACTTTTTTATTTCTTCTTTTTGGGACATTCCGATTTCAAAAGCAATTAATTTTGGTTTGGTGGATAACTCACTTACTTTTTTTAGAATTTGTTCATAAAAGTATAGACCATCATTTTTAGCAAATAAGGCATTTTGTGGTTCAAATTTTGTTTCTTCTCCTACAGGCTCTGTTTCTTTTACATAGGGCGGATTTGAAATAATCACATCATATCCAGTATAAGATACTTCTTTCATATCTTCTTTTATAAATTTGACTTCTACTTGATTTAATAAGGCATTTTTTTTAGCGACTTCAAGAGCTTTGTCAGAGATATCTACGCCTGTTACATCGGCATTAATATTTTTTTTAAGGGCAATAGCAATACAACCACTTCCTGTACCTAGATCTAGTATTTTGGGCTTTTGAAGGGACATTTTTTTGATTTTTTCTATGGTTTTTGCTACTAAAAGTTCTGTTTCGAAACGAGGAATTAAAACTCTTTCGTCTACTTCAATAACTGTATTTAAAAACTCCACATTTCCTATTAAATATTGGACTGGATAATGGCTTTCTAGTTTTTTTACGATTTCCTCAATATTTTCTTTATATTTTTCTTGTAATAGTTTCCAATCTACTTCTGTTATAAAATCTGGTTTCATTCTACCCCATCCTTCAAAATATTTTTTTGGTTTTTATTATTAAAAAACAGGATTATTCTCCTGCTAGTTTTCTTTTTAAATCTTCGGTAATTAATGCTTCAATTATTGGATCTAATTCTCCATCCATTACGCGATCTAAAGACATCACAGAAAAACCAATACGGTGATCTGTTACTCTATTTTGTGGATAATTATAAGTTCTTATTTTTTCGCTTCGATCTCCTGTACCAATTTTGCTTTTTCTTTCGCTTCCCACTTCTTGTTCTTTTTCTTGTTGCATTCTGTCATATAGTTTGATTTTTAATAGTTTCATTGCTTTATCTTTGTTTTTTAATTGACTACGTTCATTTTGACAGGTTACAACCGTATTGGTTGGTAAATGGGTAATACGAACGGCAGAATTTGCTGTGTTAACAGATTGACCACCGGCACCACTTGAATGATAGACATCTATTTTTAAATCACTTTCTTTAATTTCGATGTCTACGTCTTCTACTTCTGGCATGACTAGCACAGTCGCGGTGGAAGTATGAACACGTCCTTGCGTTTCAGTTACAGGAACACGTTGTACACGATGCGCGCCACTTTCATATTTTAATTTGCTATACACATTTTCCCCTTTAATCGTACATTCTACTTGGGAAAAACCACCACTGGTTCCTTCTACTTGATGATCAATTTCAATTTTCCAGCCTTGTTTTTCGGCATAGTAAGTATACATTCTTAATAAATCACCAGCAAAGATATTTGCTTCATCACCACCGGCAGCTCCTCTAATTTCCATGATAATATTTTTACCATCATTTTCATCTTTAGGAACAAGTAAAATTTCAATTTCATGGTGAAGTTTTTCCAATTTAGCTGTATTTTCCTCTATTTCTGCTTCGGCCATTTCTTTTAATTCTGGATCATTAATTAATTCTTTAGCTTCCTTAATGTGTTCTTCAGCCATTTCATATTCTTGATATTTATCGACGATTTCTTTTAGATCACTTTGTTCTTTTGAAAGCGATTTTACTTTATTAAAATCACTCATTACTTCTGGATCCATTAATAATGTTGTAATTTCTTCATATCTTTTTTTGATACTTTCTAATCTTTCTTTCATACAAATTTCCTTTCTTTTTATTTATATAGAAAAGAACTTACATATTTTCTTCATCTTCATCAATAATTACTAAATCTTTTAAATCATCATCTGTTGGATCATCATCACTATCTTCATCATAGAAAACATCTTCATCGTCTGTATTTTCTTCTTCAGTAGCTGGTTCTTCATCGACGATTTCTTCAAATTCTTCATCGTCATCTTCAATTACTAATTTTTCACTATGACGAGTGCGTAAATCCCATGAGCCATCATCTAACATGATAAATTTTTTATTTGTTGTTAACATTTCAAAAAAGTCCGCAATTTGATTTTCGAATTCTTTTTCGCCTAAGCCTAATAAATCACAGATTTTTTGAAATAATTCATTTATTTTCATTTTTTTCTTAGAATCTTCTAAAATTAGATAAGCAATATCATCATATCCCATTAATTCTAATTCTTCTTTTGATAAATCTTTTAATTTCATAAATATTCTCCTTACATTTTCTTTGGTATTTTAATACTTAATAAGTCTAACATTTCTTTTAAAATGGCATTGCTTAAATTAAGTACATATAACCAATTTTCTTTTTTCTTTATATCTACTAGATTATTTATATGATTTTTTTCATAAAAAGCATTCATATTTACACACATTTCATATAAATAATTGGCTAATATAGAAGGCATACGAGTTGTATACGTATATTTCAAATTATTTTCGAGCTCTAAAATTTTCATTCGCAAGTCCCGATCTTCTTGATTATATATTTCACTACCTAAAGTTGTTGGCTTTTCTTCTTTTTCTAAAATGCTGTTAATTCTTAAATAGGTATATAAAATATATGGTCCTGTTTTACCAACCACTTCGGAAAATTTGTTGATATCAAAAATGTAATCTTTTTCACGATTATTTTGTAGATCAGCAAATTTTATAATCGCGTTTACTAGTATATCTAAATCTTCTTCACTCATGTTGGAATTTTTTGGATTAGAAGTTAAAAAGGCTTCCTTTGTTTCTTTAAATAATGAATCTAATTTAGGAGCAGTTCCAGCTCTAGTTTTAAATGGTTTGCCATCTGGACCATTTACGGTACCAAAGCCAAGATGTTCAAATGATGTATTTTTCGTATATCCTAGTTTTTCGCAAACACGGAATAATTGTTTAAAATGAAGGCTTTGACGCATATCTGTGACATAAATAATATCATCCGGATGATAGTCTTCTATTCTTTGATAAATCGTTCCTAGATCTGTCGTGCCATATAAATAGGCTCCATTACTTTTTTGATAGATAAGTGGTGGGATTTCTAATTCATCTTTTGGATCAGCAACGAGAATGATTTTAGCTCCGTCACTTTCGGTTAAAAGGTGTTTTGCTGTTAAATCTTTAGTTACTTTTTCTATATAAGGATACGCATCAGACTCACCATACCACAAGTCAAAATGAACATCTAAATAATCATAAATTTTTAATATATCATTGCCTGAAACTTCGCGAATGATTCTAAAATATTCTTGATATTCAGGATTGCCATCTTGTAATTCTTTCGTTATTTCAGCGCATTTTTCTTTGACTTTTTCATCTTCTTTACAAAGCGCGCTCATTCGTGGATAGAGATCATCTAGAATGACGATTGTAATTTGGTCTTTGGCAATTTTTTCAGTTTGTAAGCCATAAATAACTTGACCAATTTGTAAGCCATAATCTCCTAAGTGAACATCACCAATAACTTCATGATTAAAATATTTTAAAATTCTTTTAATTGATTCACCAACAATCGCACTTCTTAAATGCCCAACATGTAAGGGTTTAGCAATATTAGGTCCACCATAGTCAATTACGATTTTTTGTGATTTAGGCATAGAAATATTGAATTTTTCATGCGTAGCCATTTTTGTTAACGCCTCATTAATAAAAGCATCACTTAAAGTAAAATTAATAAAACCTGGACGAACTGCTTCTACTTTTTTAAAATCCGGATCATTAGGATATAATTCGTTAAACTTATTTACAATTTCTTCACTAATATCAAAAGGATTTTTATGAATTTGTTTAGCAAGCGCGAAGCTACCATCAAATTGATAATCGCATAAATCTTTTCGATTTGAAACAATGACTTTTGCCGTTGTATCCATGGCTAAGGCATCTAAAACCTTTTGTAATTTTTGACCGATATATTCTATTATCACTTTATCTTTTCCTCCAATTCTATTGTTAAAATATTTTCATGATCATCTGTTTCAATAAAATAGGATAACTGGATCGCATTTTTATTCGTCAATAGATTAGCATACTCTACTAAAACTTGCAAGTTATATTGTTCTTTTTTTAACGTTATTTCACTTTTTTGATGCGCGATATCAAGTAAAAAAGCGTATTCATCGTTTTCTCTAATAAATTCTTTTGTCACTAAATTTACACTGTGTTCCATATTTTGTAATTGAAAACTTAAGATATTATCTTCTAATAAGGCTGGGACGTTTTCTTCATCAATTACGATATTTTCTCCATTTTGGAGGGTTATTTTTACATTATAATTCATGAGCACCTCTTTTTTTCCGAAACATTATATCATGGAATATCAAGAAAAAAAAGGACTATTTATCTTTTTGCTTTTGACTATGATTAGCATATGATAATGTCTTAAGTGTTAGTATTTGATTATGTCCTAAAAGTACTATAAAATACATCACTTGGTGATGTGTATGAGAAAGGTTGAATTAAGAATGAATGAACAAATGAAATATGAAGTGATCAAAGAATTAGTAGATCATAATGGAAATAAAAACAGAGCTAGTGAAAAGCTCGGTATATCTGTAAGACAAATAAATCGTCTTATTATGAAATATAAGGAGAAAGGCAAATCTGCTTTTGTACATGGTAACCGTTCAAGAAAACCAGTTAGTACATTAGATAAGTCCATCTCCGAGGATATTATACTTCTTTATAAGAATAAATATCAAGACTGGAATTTTAAGCATTTTTATGAATGGTTAATTGAAAAAGAAAATTTCAAAGTATCCTATAAATTTGTTTACAATGTCTTAACCAAGGAAGGAATACTATCCCCTAAGGCTAGAAAGAAAACAAAACGTGAATTTGCAAAGAATAAACTCCTTCAAGAAAAGAAAATTAATCTAGCTATGTCTGAAGAGCAAATAGAAACAATTATCAGTCATGAAATTGCTTTAGAAGATTCCCACCCTAGAGGAGAAAAACCTAAATATTTTGGTGAAATCATTGAACAAGATGGTTCCATTCATAATTGGTTTGGAGATATAAAATCTTGCTTACATCTTGCTATCGATAAAGCAACTTCTACGATTGTTGGTGCTTATTTTGATACACAAGAAACATTAAATGGCTACTACCATGTGTTATATCAAATATTAACTAATTATGGGATTCCTTATAAATTCTTTACAGATAATCGAACTGTCTTCAATTACATGTCTTTAAACCCTGATAAACGGACTTCTGATAAAGATGTATTAACCCAATATGGATATGCTTGTAAACAACTTGGAATAGAACTTGAGACCTCTTCCGTATCTCAAGCTAAAGGCTTGATTGAAAGAACAAACGAAACCTTTCAAGGGAGATTAATAAATGAGCTAAAACTACATGGAATTACAACACCGGATGAAGCAAATAAATATTTACTAGACGCCTTTGTTCCTGACTTTAACAAAAGATTTGCCATGGACTATAAAAAGTTTCCATCTGTATTTGAAACGTCTCCTTCTTTAGAAAAAATAAACTATACTCTTGCTGTTTTGACCCCTAGAAAAATCGATAATGGCAACTCTATTAAATACTACGGAAAATACTATCAACCATATCTAAATGGAGAATTAAAATGCTTTATGCCTAAAACAGAGTGTTTAGTAATTAAATCTTTTAACGGAGAATTATTAGTTACCATTGATGAACAAGTATTTGAACTAAAAGAATTATCTCGAAACCAAAAATTTTCTAAAGAATTTGATGAAGTGATGGAGACAAAGGAAAAGAATAAATACATTCCGCCCATGTCTCATCCTTGGAAACTTGCTTCCTTTAAAAGGCAACAGCAAAAAAGTCATTATCAACATCAATATGCTTGAGTTGGATATTCTTGTTTGTTAATATTCAAACATACTTTGACGAAATCGAAGTCAATAATGCGAAGCACGAATAAAATGAGCTTGTTATTGACTTCCATGAGGAAAAGTATAAAATTACAAACAAAAACGAGAATATTTTCCCGTTAATGTTTATATTTTTTTGAGACATTTTCCAAAACTATTGACAGGACTATTTATCTTTTTGCTTTTGACTTAAATGCATCATTTCTAGTTGGGCTTTTTCTTCTTGTTTATAAATTGTCAATTTTTTCTTATATTTTTTTCTTTTTGATTCATACTAACCTTAGGTGTTTTGCATGAAAAAATTTAAATTTATTTGTCGGTTATTTCTTTTTTTGCTATTAAGTGGAATAATTCTTGTAGCTGGCATTTATGTGTATGCTTTCTTTTCACCTAAATTGGAAATTAAAAATGCTGGTAAAGTTTTTATTTATGATTATGAAGAGAATTTAATTTATCAAGGATCTGGTTCTAATGATTGGATCAGTTTAGAAGATATTTCACATAATTTAATCAATGCAGTTATAAGTGTTGAAGATAAAAATTTTTATAAACATCAAGGATTTGATATTCCACGTATAGTTAAGGCTTTATTTTCGAATATTCAAAATAATACGCGAATTGGAGCATCGACCATTAGTCAACAATATATTAAAAATTTGTTTTTAACTTTTGATCAGACTTGGGCTAGAAAAATTGAAGAAGCTTTTTTGACCGTAGAATTGGAAGTACATTATAGTAAAGATGAGATTTTAGAAGGTTATTTAAATACTATTAATTATGGAGAAGGAAATTATGGAATTGAGGATGCCAGTCAATATTATTTTAATAAAAGTAGCAAAGATTTGACACTTGAAGAAGCGATTATGTTAGCGGGTATTCCTAAAAATCCTAGTAATTATAATCCAGTAAGTGATTATGATGCGTGTATTGAACGTGCCTGGACGGTTGCTTTAACCATGGTAAACAACGGATATATTACTCAAGAACAGTATGATTCTTTATTTCAAGAAGAAATTCCTATATATGGAAAAAGAACGCAGAATAATTCTCAAACAATTCTTTATTATCAAGATGCTGTATTACAGGAACTGGCTAGTATTAAAACCATTCCTACTTCTTTAATTGAATCAGGTGGGTTAAAAATATATACGACTTTTGATATGAATGCTCAGACTAAAATGGAAGAAAATGTTTTAAAATATATGGGAAATCAAGAAGAACTGCAAGTGGCTAGTGTGATGGTTGATCCAAACACTGGTGGAGTTTTGGCTTTAACTGGTGGGCTCAATTATGCGAAAAGTCAATACAACCGAGCTACCCAAAGTAAAAGACAAGTTGGAAGTACAATGAAACCTTTTTTGTACTATGCAGCATTAGAGAACGGTCTAGTTTCTTCTTCTACTTTTAAAAGTGAAAAAACAACGTTTTATTTTTCTAATGATCAAAGTTATTCACCGAGTAATTATAATGATATATATGCGAATGAAGATATTACGATGGCCGCGGCAATTGCTTTTTCTGATAACATCTATGCTGTGAAAACCCATTTGTTTTTAGGAACAGATACTCTTGTTGATGCGGCTCATTTAGCTGGAATAGAAGAAGAGCTCATTGGCAATCCATCTCTAGCTTTAGGAACAACAGAACTTAATATGATTGATTTTGCAAGTGGCTATACAACTTTTGCAAGTGGTGGCGATAAGAAGGATTTATATTTTATAGAAAGAGTAGAAGATTTGGATGGCAATGTGTTATATGAACATAAAGTTAAACATGATTATGTGTTAAATAGTAATAATGTATATATATTAAATGAAATGTTAACGACTACGACAAACTCTGCTTTTACAGATTATACTACTCCTACTGCGCTTTCTTTGGCATCCAAGATGAGTCGCAAATACGCTTTAAAAACTGGAACAACAGATACAGATAGTTGGGTTGCTGGATATAACCCAGAACTTTTAATGATGGTTTGGGTTGGCAATGACGAAGCCAAGCCTGTTGATAGTACGGCTAGTTATTATTCTAAAAACATTTGGTTGGATACAATGGAAAGTTATTTAGAAGGCCATGAAAATATTTGGTATGAAAAGCCTCAAAATGTCATAGGGGTGATTCGTAATGGTATTACTGGTGAGGAAGATATAGAAGGAAATAATAATACGGTTTTCTATTATGTAAAAGGGACAGAAATCAATAGTATTCCTGTTGCAAATAATGAGGAATAAAAAAACGACTAGTTTACTCTAATCGTTCTTTTTTATGTTTATTGTCATTTGATATTTGTCTGTTAAATCTATCTCATCTAAAGAAATTTGGAATCCCTGTTTTTCCATATTAGAAATCAGATCTCTTATTTCATTAATAGCGGTTTTTAAATCAATTCCTTTAGCCTCTTGAACTATTTGATTATAGTTTGGATCTAGCTTGATAACAGAGTCCATAGGATCGATGATTTTTTCTTCGTTTGTGTCTTTCACTTCTTCAATTACATTATTTTGTGATGTTGTGTCATTGCTCATAAAGAATGGTGTGATTACTGCTTCATCTAATTTTGAAGATTCTGGTGCTTTGTTTTCTGGAGCCGAAAAATCATCTAAAACTTCTAATTCTTCAATATTATTTGTTGGTTCTGGTGGAGTCATTTGCATATTAGCAGCCTCATCTTCTAAAAAGTTGAAGAATTTATTTGGAATAGGTTTATTTTCTTCCTTAATTTGATTTTCCACTGGTTTTGGTTCATTTGGTTCCATAGTATTCACCTCTTTTGTATTTACTTTATTAATATCTTCAGCGGTATTCATGATTTTATTTAAATCTGGTGTAGTATTAACTAAAGGGACATCTTCTACTACTTCACCTTTGGCTTTTTTTATTTCTAAATCTAATTGACGAACTGTAAGTCTTTTCGTAATGATTTTTTTAAGCCATTCTGGTTGTTCTTCTTTTGGTAATGCAAGAAGACTACGGGCATGTCTTTCACTTATTTTTTCTTGCAATAAAGCATCTTGAACTTCTGGCGCTAGATTCAAAAGACGAAGTTTGTTGGCTATAGAACTTTGACTTACACCCATTTTTTCTGCTAGTTGTTCTTGGGTCATATATCCCCTATCTAATAAATTTTTATAGGATTTCGCTTCTTCAATCGGTGTTAAGTTTCTTCTTTGAATATTTTCGACAAGAGCAATCTCAGCACTTTTATTATCATCAATATCGGAAATAATAGCAGGCACTACTTTTAAACCAGCCATTGTGGAGGCTTTAAATCTTCTTTCACCGGCAATTATTTCATATTTATTTCCCAATCTTCTTAAAACTAATGGTTGGATAATTCCATGTTGTTTAATCGATTCTGACAACTCTTTTAGGCCTTCTTCATCAAAAGCTAAACGAGGTTGGAATCGGTTTGGTATAATATCTTCAATTGGTACTTGAAGTACCTTTTGTTCTGTATTCACAAAAATCAGCCCCTTACCGCCTATTTTATCTATATACCATTTTAGCAAGTTTTTAAAATTTAGGCAATAAGATTTTGCTTTTTTTAAGTTATTTTATTTACTTCTCTGTATTTTTTAATAAATTCTTTTTTATCTTCTTTATAATGATTTACTTCTTTTTTGAATTTTTCATAAGCAGAATCTTTGCAATATATTGGGGCATAGCCTTCTATACCATACTTTTTTATCATATGATTATAAGCACGATCGATCATTTCTATTGTCGTCATATGTGGATAGTGTGTGCAGGAATAGGCATGAGTTCTTCTAAGTAATTCCGATATATCTGTAGAACGATCGGCAGAAGATAAAATTTTGCCATAATCATTTCGTGGAATATATTCTAAACTTGCGCGATGATCTATAATAGCTTCTTTCATAAGAAGTCGTTCTTCTGGACTAAAAAATTCTGTCATTTTTTCATTTTCATAAAATATTTGGGCCGACAATACTTCATGTTTATCTTTATCAATGTGATGAGCAAGATCATGAAAAGCAGCAACTGTATAAAGCATATCCAAATTGATATTTGGAAATTGACTTGCAAATTTTAAGCATCTTTTTATTACATATTTGATGTGTTTTAAATTATGGCCCTCATCATTTTAGGCATACAACGGAAATATCTCTTTTTCAATATATTGTTTTAAACTCATATTTATTTTTGTTTCTTTCATATTTATCTTAAAGCTTTCTTTTTAATTTTATCGTAAGTTCTTGGATATTTTAAATCTGTAGCTTTTTCTTTTTTAATACTTAAAAGAGTCCTTACTCCTCCATTGTATGGTAAAGTAAATTCTTGTTTTTCTAAAATGCTACATCCTAATATTTGCATCGTTTTTAAAGAGGATTGAAGTTCTGTTTCTATATTTCCTTTCATCGCTAGAAAAAGGCCATTTACTTTAACAGCTGGAATGTTTAATTCTAGGAGAATTCTTAGTTCTGCGACAGCACGAGAGGTGACAAAATCAAAAGATTCACGATGAATTTTGGTATAATCCTCTGCTCTACTATAAACAGTATGAGCATTTTTGATTTGTAATCTAGTAATGCATTCTTTTAGAAATGTAATTTTTTTGTTGTTGCTATCTAGTAAAGTTACATCAAGATTAGGGAAAATAATTGCTAGAACAAGTCCTGGAAAACCCGCGCCTGTGACGACATCTAATAAAGACCCTTTCTCTAAGTTTGCTATTTTTGTTAAAGTTAAAGAATCATAAAAATGTTTTAAATATACTTCTTTTTTTGTTTTAATAGCTGTCAAATTAGTATGTTCATTGTATTCTAATAAAAAGTTCTCATATTCTTCTAGTTGTTGTTTCATATTTGGAGTTATACTAATTCCTAGTTTTTCTATTTCTTTATAAAATTCATCTTTTTTCATCTTTACTATACTCTTTCTTTAAATAAATACTTAAAATGGAAATATCGGCTGGATTTACCCCACTGATTCTCGCTGCTTGGCCAACTGATATCGGTCTTACTTTTTCTAGTTTTTGACGGGCTTCAGATGCTAAATTTTTTATTTTTTGATAATCAATATCTGAAGGAATTTGTTTTTCTTCTAATTTTTTCATTTTTTCGACTTCTTTGTATGTTTTTTTGATGTATCCTTCATATTTTATTTGAATTTCTAATTCTTCTTTGGTTTGATTATCTATAGAAAGTTCGAGCATCTTTTCTAAAAAGTCCATGGTAATTTCGGGTCTTTTTAATAGATCATACAGACTTTCCGTTGTAGTTGGTACTTCTTTTTGATTCATTTCAAATATTTCTTTGATTTCGCTCGTTATTTTTAGTTTAGTCTCTTTAAGGAATTTTTCGCCTTCTTGTAGTTTTTGTAAACGTGTTTGATAATTTTGATATTGTTTCTCAGTAATACTTCCTACTTGATGGGCATATTCTCTTAGTCGCAAGTCCGCATTGTCATGGCGAAGAATTAAACGAAACTCCGCACGTGACGTAAGCATTCGGTAAGGTTCTGCAGTTCCTTTTGTTACTAAATCATCAATTAAAACGCCAATATAGGCATCATTTCTTTTTAAAATGAGTGGTTCTTTTTGCTCTAATTTTAATGAGGCATTAATCCCAGCAATTAAACCTTGTCCTGCCGCTTCTTCATACCCACTAGTACCATTTATTTGGCCGGCGGTGAATAAATTTTTTATTACTTTTGTTTCTAATGATGGAGTTATTTGTAAAGGATCAATCGCATCATATTCAATCGCATATGCATATTTAGAAATGATCGCATTTTCTAAACCATTTAAACTATGCACCATTTTTTCTTGAATATCACGAGGCATTGAGGTTGAAAATCCTTGTAAATACCATTCATCATAATATAAACTTTCTGGTTCTAAGAAAAGTTGATGTCTTTCTTTATCTTTAAAACGTACTAATTTATCTTCAATGCTTGGACAGTATCTTGGCCCTACTCCTGTTACATATCCCCCATACATAGCTGATTTATCTAAGTTATCTAAAATCACTTTATGCGTTTGTTCATTCGTATAAATTAGATAACATTTTTGTTGTTCATTGATTTTGTAAGAGACTGGATTATCAAAGGAAAAAGTCCAGTATCGATCATCGCCATATTCTGGTTGCATTTTTGAAAAATCAATAGAAGACGCTTTAATTCTTTGAGGTGTTCCTGTTTTTAAACGTTGAATGGTAAAGCCATATTTTTTTAAATTATCACTTAAATAGTTGCTTCTTGGCTCGCCATGAGGACCAGATGGTGTATTTTCTGAACCAATTAAAATATTCGCTTTTAAATAGGTACCTGTCGTTAAAATGACAATGGAAGCTTTAATATTTGTGCCATCACTTAAAACAACACCTTTTACAGTATTTTCTTCGATAATTAAATCTTCTACAGTTGCTTCTAAAATAGTTAAATTTGGAGTATTTTCTAATTCTTTTTGAATGTTTTGTGGATAAGTGGTTTTATCTGCTTGAGCTCTTAGGGAACGAACAGCAGGACCCTTAGAATTATTGAGCATTTTAATTTGAAAATGAGAAATATCTGCGATGCGACCCATAATTCCTCCTAAAGCATCAATTTCCCTAACAATGATTCCTTTGGCTGTACCGCCAATAGAAGGATTACATGGCATATCGCCAATATTTTTTTTGTTCATAGTAATTAATAACGTTTTGTGACCTTTAAAAGCCGCGATGTGACTTGCTTCGATGCCCGCATGACCACCACCAACAACAATAATTTCGTATTCCAATTTTCTCACCTACTTTCCTAAACAAAAACGTTTAAAGATATTGTCAACTAATTCATCTTCGTATGCTTCGCCTATGATTTGACCTAAATATTCCCATGCTTCTCTTATTTCAATTGCAAGCATATCTACAGGAATATCTTTTTTATTTTCTGTTATCACATGATCAATATTTTGTAAGGCTTGTTTGGCTAAAGAGATTTGCCGAGTATTAAATAGAAATGTTAAATCTTTATGACTCATATCTTCTAAGGAAAAGATTTTTAAAATTTCCTCTTTTAATTCTTCTAAGCCTTTTTTCGTTTTGGTACTACCATAAATCACTTTCTTGGTTGACTCTATTTTTCCTATTTTACTTTCTAAATCGATTTTATTGATAAAAATAAGGGCTTTTTGATTTTCTATTTGATTAATTAAAGTACGATCATCAGCAGTTAATTCCGTGTTATTATTTAAAACTAAAATTGTAATGTCAGCTGTTTCTTGCATTTTTTTGCTTTTCTCTACTCCAATTTTTTCTACTAGATCTTCGGTTTCACGAATGCCCGCGGTATCAATAAAATTTAGATCGATTCCTTGATATGTAATTGTTCCTTCTACTATATCTCTTGTTGTACCTGAAATATCCGTGACAATTGCTTTTTCTTCTTCTAATAAAGCATTTAAAAGGGACGATTTTCCGACATTGGGGCGACCTATAATAGCAATATTTAAGCCATTTTTAATTTTTTTACTATTTTCTGATTCTTCAATAATTTGTTGTAAAGAAGATCTTATCTCCGTTAAAACGGGTGTAATATTTTCTTTCGTGATTTGTAATTCATCAATGTACTCTGGATAATCAATATTGACTTCGATGTTTGCCAGTAATGAAATCATTTTTTCACGTAGATCTTCTATTAATTTAGTCGTTTTACCACTGACACCGTTTAGGGCCATCTTCCGCGCATTTTCATTTTTTGCTTCTAATAAATCTTCTACACTTTCAGCTTCTAATAAATTGATACGACCATTTAAAAAAGCACGTTTAGTAAATTCTCCAGGTTCAGCGGGAACAGCTCCATGAACATATAAAAGCTCTAGTATTTTAGAGGCTGTGATAGATCCACCATGGCAATTTATTTCTACAACGTCTTCTTTGGTATATGTTTTTGGCGCGCGCATTAACATGACTAATACTTCATCAATAATTTTTTCTTCATCTTTAATAAATCCATAATGAATTGTATGGGTTGGAGCTGTAGCAAACTTTTTATTCGAAAAAATCTCACTTACAATAGAAATGGCATCTTTGCCACTTACTCGAATAATGTTGATAGCCCCGATGCCTAATGAATTGGTTGAAATTGCCGCGATTGTTGTATACATGTTATCACTTCCATTCGCGGGTATTATATCATGATTAGATTGATAAGTAAAAGAAAAAGCAGATTACTCTGCTCGAATGATTATGTGACGATGAGGTTCTTCCCCTTCACTTACTGTCGATACTCCTTTAAAATTGGCAAGTTTGTTATGAATAATTCTTCTTTCATAAGAATTCATATCTTCTAAAACAGCATCCATTTTGGTGTTACGAACTTCTTTCGCAGTTTTAATAGCTAGTCTTTCTAGATAAGCAATGCGTTTTTCTTTGTAATTTTCTACATCTAAAACTATTTTAGGATGTATTTGCCAGTCTGTATTTATTTTGGCTTTCACTAATGTTTCCATTGCTTTTAAGTTTTGACCATTTTTGCCAATTAATAATGGATTATTGTTTGAATACATTGTGATATTAAATACGTCATCGGTAATACTTGTTTCAAATTGAACTTCTAAGCCCATTTTTTCAATCATATCTTTTAAATAATTTTTCATTTCATTTAAAAGTTCAGGATATGAAATAGCTTTTACTTCATACATTTTTCCTTTGAAAATACCACCCTTTTTTTCAGACATCTTGTAAAAAATTTTATCCGTATGTAAAAGATTCTTGGCATTTTCAATAGCTTCAATTTGAGTTTTCGCTTCAACTACTGTTGGCATTTTACTTCACTTCTTTCTTTTTTTTCGCCTTTTTTTCCTTTTTTTCTTTATGTTTTACATCAATTATTTTTGAATTTTGATTATTTTCTTTAGCTAAAATTCGTTTGATAATAAAGTTTTGGAAAACGGCAAAACCGTTGATTACTATCCAGTAGAAAGCAATGGCAGTTGGTAAGCTAAATGAAGCGATAGAAATACTGATGATCATAAACATAAACATGAAGTTCATTTGTTTCATCATTTCATTGTTTTGTCCTTGTTTCATAGTATTTTTAAAGGAAATGTATGTGGTCGCGACAATGAGGAAGATTAAGACGATGTAAATATATTGACCTTCTGCTAAACCTTTCCATGGCGTCATACCTAAGTGCATTCCAAATAGTTCTCCTTCAAAAATAGCTGGCACTTCATTAATCGCGGCTAAGAATGCGAAGAATAATGGAATTTGGATTAAAGCAACCACACAACCGGATACAGGGTTAATTTTATATTTTTGATAAACCATCATTGTTTCTTGACTTTTAGCCATCATGGATTCACTATCGGTTTTACCAGCATATTTTCTTTCGATGCGAGCAATCTCTGGTTGAGCTTTTTGCAAGTTACTTGATTGACGCATACTTTTTATTGAGAGCGGTAACAATACTACCCGAATTAAAACACCAATAAGCATCACGGAAATACCAAAGTTACCTACTAAGTACCCTAGTTGTAATATTAAAAAGGCTAATGGTCTTACTAATAAGGCTTGCCATAATCCATCATAAGGATTTGAAGTTAAGTTAAAATCACGACATGTTGGTAATTCTTCAATTGGTGTGGATAACTGATCTGAATGGCTTTCATATATTTTATATAACTCTGAATCTTTTTCTGGTTGACATAAAATATTTTTTTGAACACTTTGACCAGTTACTTCATTTACTAAAATGTTCCCATTTTCATCCTTTAAATAGTCATCAGAACCACAACCACTCGTTAATAAGATCATGCCGATGACAACTAATGCTAAAATTTTATTTTGTTTTTTCATGTTCTCTCCTTTTTTTGATCAAGTCATAAAAATTTTCTTTCATCTGTTCGAAAGATAAATTATTCACACTTTCTTTCATTATTATAATATAATCTTCATTGTACTTCAAATCTTTTTTCCATTCATCTAAAATCATTCGCATGCGTCGTTTATATTTATTGCGCGTGACGGCGTTGCCAATTTTTTTAGAAACAGCTATTCCAAAATGAGGATAAGTATATTTTCCTTTCCTTATATATAGAGAGAAATATTTATTTTTAACGTATCTTTCATGATGAATCATATCATTAAATTCTTGTTGTTTTTTAATCATTTCAACTTTTTTCATGTTTACTTCCTCTCCTCTATACAAAAAAAGCCACAGAAAAACTGTGGTTTTACTTACTTAATACTTTACGACCTTTTTGTCTTCTTTTCTTTAAAACATTTGATTCTTTACGAGCGCGAAAACCATGTTTTTTTGCTCTTTTTCTTTTATTTGGTTGATAAGTTCCGACCATGATAGTTCCCTCCTTTTTTCTAAAGCTCCCTTATTATAATATTAAAATTAATGAAAAGTCAACTAATACTCGTCTTAATGTGAATAGTTATGCACTTTTTTTCATTAGATAAAGGCTTATTTTTTCAACTTTTTTCGACATTTATCCACATATGCACAGGTTGTGGATAACTTTTTTACACATTATCCACTAATTCACAATGTAAGTGATTTATAATTTGTGGATAATGTGGATAAGTGCTTTTTTTCTTGATTTTATAAGGCTAAATTTTGTTGATAACTTGTGAATAGTATGTTAGTATACATTTTATACTTTTAAAAATTTAAAAAAAAGTGTAGAATATTGTTGACAAATGTTAAAGCGGGGTGGTTTCATGGGCGAAAAAGATCTTTGGCAAGCTATTTTAGACGAGATATATCCAGAAGTAAATTCCGCTTCTTTTCATGCTTGGTTTAATGATTTAAAACTGATTAAAATTGAAAATAATAAGGTTTTTATTCAAGTACCCATGGAAATTCACAAACGGATTTTAACAACGAATTATTACAATTTAATTGATGATGCTTTTTATAAAGTAACGAATCATAATTATGAATTTGAATTTTTATTAAAAGAAGAAATTGAGACTAAAACAGAAGAAAAGATTTTACCAAATGTGGATAATGTGGATAACTTTAAGGTAGAAGTTAAAAAAGAAGAAAAAGAACGAGATGAAACTTGGGAAAGTAATTTGATTCCTGAATTAAATTTTGATAATTATATTGTTGGAGATTCAAATCGTCTAGCTAAAACAGCTGGGATGATTGTTGCCGAGCAGCCAGGAAAAGTGCATAACCCTTTATTTATATATGGAAAGAGTGGGTTAGGAAAAACACATTTAATGCATGCGATTGGCAATTATATTGTGGCTCATTCTAAGAAAAAAGTTTTGTATACTACAAGTGAGATGTTTAAAGACGATTATATTAACATTATCAATAATGAAAATAAGGGAAATAATATTCAAGTAGCTGCTGATTTTAAGAAAAAGTATCGAGAAGTTGATGTTTTGATTATCGATGATATTCAATATTTAGTAGGAGCAGAGAAGACACAGCAAGAATTTTTCCATACCTTTAATGCGCTTCATCAAGCTAATAAACAAATCATTATTAGCTCAGATCGAAGTCCCGATGATTTAAAACTATTAGAAGAACGGCTTAGAAGCCGTTTTATGTGGGGACTTCCTGTGGATATTTATCCACCTGATTTTGAACTGCGATGTAAGATTTTAAAAGCCAAGATTAAAAATATGTCGATATCAACAAAAATTGATGAAAATGTCATTGAATATATCGCGAATAATTGTCAAAATGATGTTCGTTTTTTAGAAGGAGCTTTAAATCGATTAATGGCTTATACAGCTATGATTGTACCAGATAAGGTTGATTTAAATTTTGCGATTGAAGCTCTGGCGGACTTTGTTAATCACAATATTTATACTAAAAGTAGTATTGAATCTATTCAAAAGGCTGTCGCGGATTATTTTAAAATTACAGTCGATGACTTAAAAGGAAAGAAGAGAAGTGCTGACATTGCTTATCCACGACAAATTGCAATGTATTTATCTAAAACCTTGACGGAAGAAACTTTAAATCGCATTGGTTTAGAATTTGGGGGTAGGGACCACTCGACAGTTATCCACGCATGTGATAAAATAGCAAGTGATTTGAAGAATAATAAGGGATTAGAGCAACAAATTAAAGATATTCAGAATAAAATGTGAATAAGTTTTTAGAAATGTGCATACTTATCCACGTCAAAATTCGACAATTTTTCTTTAATTTATAGGGTTAATCAAGGTTATCCACATTATCCACAGTATTAATAATATGAATATATAATTAAATAAGAAGAAAGAAGGAAAAAAAATGAAATTTGCAATTGATAAAAATATTTTGTTAGAAAATTTAAACAATGTAGTAAGAGGAATATCTACAAAAAATGTTATTCCGGTATTAAATGGTATTAAATTTGAATTAAAAGAGGATGGTCTTACGTTAACAGCTAGTGATAGTGAGTTAACTATTGAATCTTTTATTGAAAGTAAGTTGATTCGAAACATTGAAAGTACAGGAACTATTATTATTAGTAGTAAATATATATTAGATATTATAAGAAAAATGCCAAGTGATGTTATTAATTTTGAAATGATGGATAGTTTAAAAATAAAGATTTATTCTGATTTTAATCAATATAATTTAAATTGTTTAGATCCTAGTGAATATCCTAATATTAAATTAATTAGTCATAAAGATCCTATTGTAATTAAAGCGAATGTTTTAAAAGAATTAATTAATCAAACTTCTTTTGCTATTTCAACGCAAGAATTACGACCAATTTTAACAGGTTTAAATATGAAGATTAATGGTGACTTATTTGAAGTTATTGCGACAGATTCTTATCGTTTAGCTAAAAAGAATATTAAATTAGATGCTCCTGTGGAAACGGATGTGAATATCGTTATTCCTGGACGAAATATTACAGAATTAGAGCACATTTTAGTTGATGAAGAAGAAGTTTATATGAATGTTTTTAATAATCGTGTTTTGTTTCAATATAAGAATTTAAAATTTCAAACGAATATTTTATCTGGTAGTTATCCAAATACTTCTAATTTAGTTCCAACAGAGTTTGAGATTATTGTTCAAACAAAGAAAAGTGAATTTATGGGAGCAGTTGATCGGGCAGCTTTATTAACACAAGGTAAAGATAAAAATATTATTAAAATGAAGGTTGAAAACAAAGAAATGATCATCAATTCTTATGCTTCAGAAATTGGTAAGACAGAAGAGCGAGTTGCGATTGATACCGATGAAAAGTCAGCAATTGATATTTCCTTTAGTGCTCGTTATATGATGGATGCATTAAAAACTATTAAAGATGAAGATATTTTGATTTTACTTAATAATGATGTGAAACCAATTGTTCTTAAGTCTTTGACTGATGAAAGTCTTATTCAACTTATTTTACCAATTAAAACCTATTAAATAGTTATGCATTGTTCATAACTATTTTTTTTCGACATTTTTTGTAAGTGCTGTGTGATAGTATAACCTCAATTTTTCATTGATGAGGAGGAATACTATGGAAAAAGAATATGAAATTAATGAAGAAACCATGGCTATAGTGTCGATTGATGATACACATTCAGAAGTATATGAATTAGATCATCACTATATTGTGGCCCAGTCAACAAATCAGATTATGGATGAAAGTTGTCGGTATTTTGGAAGTTCTTTAGAAGGAAGAAGAAAAGGGACGGAGGCGATGATTGGCATTAATTATAAAGCTCCCGTTATTGTGGAAGAAAGTAAGGAAATTATTTTCTTTCCAACTTCTAGTGCTCGTTTTAATGCAGATTGGATTGGTTTAAAACATGTTCGTTCTTATTATCGGGACGGCGATATTTTGTTTTTAGAATTTCATAATGGACAAAAAATTCCTTTAAGAGTTTCTTATGGTGTACTTGATAATCAAATTCTTAGAGCAACACGGTTAGAAAGTACTTTAAGAGGGCGAAAAAGCGCAAAAAAAACTGTTAAATAGCCTTATTTTATAGTATAATGTTTATAGGTATAGGAGTATTAGTATGCCTATATTTTTTCTATAAATA
>CALVJI010000001.1 GCA_944332105.1 uncultured Bacilli bacterium | reverse complement strand
ACACTTTAGAAGAGATTTTAGCCTTAAAAAAAGATAGTGAGTGATCACTACTTTTTCAAGTGGCTGTGAATTGTAACTCTTTTTTGATCTACCCATACATTTGATAACGAGTATAGAACCGCCAACCATATTGATTTGGGAATCCAGGTGGAGTAATTACATTACTACTTGGAACAGAATACCCATTATAGTAGCCTAAAGCTACACCAAAGTGAAGGTGTGCACCAGTAGTACAACTATCATAGCCACCATGAGTGGTTGATGTTGAGCTACCACCTACATATCCAATTACAGTGTCGGTTGTTACAACATCACCTATATCTACTGCAAAGCTTAATAAATGATAATAGTAAGTCGTGTATGCAACTCCATTTACATTTACATCAATGTATAACATGTTACCACCACAACGATAACGAGATACTTTACCAGAAACAACGCCAGCTGCAGCAGCATAAACTGGTGTACCTTCGGCGTTACCTCCAATATCAAGAGCATTGTGGTAACTGCCCCAGCGATAACCAATTTCACTCGTTATTCTACCAGAATTTAAAGGCTTTAGCCATCCTGTGTTTATAATAGAAATAATATTGCCATTTTCATCATAAACTGGTTCAACGCAATCTACATTAATAATTGCATCATCGCCTTTTTCTGGGGCCCATTTCGCACACATATCTTCGGCACTATCCAATTTGTCTTTTAAAGAAGCTACTTGTGTATCAATATCGAGAGCATATTTGTCGTATTCAGCGATATCATCATATAATGAATTAATCGTATTTTGATATTCTACTTGTTGTTGCTCTAGTTTTTGTTTCTTTTCTTCTAATTCAACTTTTAGCTCTTCATTTTTTTTAATTTCTTCTTCTAAGTTTTTCATCGTTGTTTGAATATGATCCGAAATTTGTTCCACTGCTGCGATACGCGTGATCATTTCTGTGATAGTCGTAGCCCCTGAAACATATTCGACATAGGCATTTTGACTTTGCATCTGTTGTAAATATAAAAGAACATTATTTGCTTCTTCTGTTAAACCCGCGATTCTTTCATTTGAAGCATCAATATTTTGTTGGGCTACTTCCATTTCACCTTCAGCTTCATGAATTTTTTGCTCGGCATCATCAATTAATGCTTCATTACGAGCAATTTGGGCTTTTGCCTCTTCTGTCATTTGTTCATTTTTAGCTTGTTCATCCAATTTAGCTTGGTATTCGGCTTTTAATTCGCCTAATGTTTCTGCCGTGTCGGCCATGGCAGTTGGAATAGCTAAAAGAAATGATGATACAACTAGTAATAAAGCAATTGCTTTGTTTATTTTATTTATCATATTTTCAAATACTTTCTAACTGCTCGCCATGAACCCAACATACCGACTAATGAGCCAATGACTAGTAGTATTACTGACACGATTAAGACAAATGGGAATGGTTCTACTAAGGTAATAATTCTTGTGAAAATATAACCACCTGTTTCATTATATAAGAACACATAGCCATAGATACTTAGAGCAATCGGAATTATACTTCCTAATACTCCAAGAATAAAACCTTCAAAAACGAATGGCAATTTAATCGCTGTATTGGAAGCTCCTACTAAACGCATGATTTCAATTTCCGTTCTTCTTGAAAAGATTGTTAATTTAATCGTATTGCTAATTAGGAAAGCCGTGACTAATACGAGGGCAATAACAATTACTAAAGTACTTAGGCTCACTGCATCAAAAATACCAATGATACTTTCGACCATACCTTCACCATATTCAGCACTGGTAACAAAATCATATGCCCTTAATTTTTCAGCGGTTTCACTTAAATTGCGTACATCATCTACCGTGACAGTTACAGAATCTAAAAGGGGATTTTCATCTAAATAATCTAAAGTGGTTTCTAAAGTTTCATTTTCTTGTTGCATTTCTGCTTTCCATTCTTCTTTGCTTTTCATCGTATAGCTTTCGACGTTTTCCATCGTTTTCAGATCATTTTCTAATTCAATTTTTTGTTCATCTGTTACTTCACGATCTAGATAGACTACGATAGTTAATTCATGTTCTAGAGTCGTGGTAATTTCACGAACATTATGAGATAAGAAAAGAGATAAAGCTACTAAAATCAAAGTAATGGTTGTACAAGCGATAGAAGCCATTGATAAGGAAATGTTTCGGAAAACACTTTTAAAAGAATCACGAATGCTTCTAGTTAGAATTCTTAATGCTCTCATGGACCTTATAACTTCCTTTCTTTGTGTCGCTTGTTAAAACACCATTTTCAATGATCAATACTCTTTTTTTCATTTTATTTACTAGTTCTTTATCATGGGTAGCCATAATGATGGTTGTTCCCAGCTCTTTATTAATGCGATTTAAAATAGCCATGATTCCTTTAGATGTTTCAGGATCTAGGTTCCCAGTTGGTTCATCACATATTAATAATTTTGGATCATTTACTATAGCTCTAGCAATCGCGACACGTTGTTGTTCACCACCAGATAATTCACTTGGTAAATTTCGTGTTTTCTCTTTTAAGCCAACGGCATCAATTGCTTTTAATACTTTTGGTCTTATTTCATTTGCTGGCAGACCTAATGTTTCTAAGGCAAATGCGACATTTTCATAAACTGTTAATTTAGGTAACAATTTAAAATCTTGAAAAACAACGCCAAGTTTTCGACGTAATTTATAAACCTTTGAGTTACGTAAACGAGCGACATTAATCCCACCAACAATAACATTTCCTTTGGTAGGTTTTTCTTCGCGATACAACATTTTAATAAATGTAGATTTACCTGATCCAGTTGAACCAATTACGAAAACAAATTCGCCTTTATCAATTGACACACTTAGATCAGCGACAGCAGTTGTACCATTTTTATATATCTTATAAGCATGCTCTAATTTGATTAACTTCATTACTACCTCCTATGTATTCTCTTTCATTATACCACAAAAAAAGCCTTACATAAATGGCAAATTCTGTCTTTTGACACCACCGTGAACTTCATAGCAGTCATTGATTACGAAAAAGGCTTCTTTATCGACACCTAAAATGGCTTCTTTAAATAAATAATAATCATTATTACGAACCACACACATTAAAATGCTACTTTTCTTTTTGGAGTATCCGCCTTCCATTTCTAAAATGGAAACACCAGTATGTAATTCGTTAATAATAAAGTCTTTGACTTTTTCAAGTTCCTTGGTATGAACAAAAAAGAGCTTAGAATTAGATATACCAATTAGAATTTTATCCATTAAATTCGTATAAATAATTAGAATAATAATCGCGTAAATGAGTTGCGTGACACCAAAAACAAAACCACCAATAATAATGACAACACTTTGAATTAAAAAAGCACATCTTCCTTCAGGCATATGTAAGTATTTATTAAGAATACGAACGACAATGTCTGATCCACCCGTATCAAAGCCCATTTTGTAAACTAAGCCGTAGCCAAGCCCATAAAGCAAGCCACTGGCGAGCACTACTAAAAGCATGTTATCAAATTGAAGGTATGGTATTAAAAAATTTGCGATTGGTTCTGTTAAAGTAATGAAAACCGGATACATCACACTGCCAATGATCGATATTCCCGTTCTCTTGCGTCCAAGTAATACCAAACTTAAAACGAGTAAAATAGCTGTACAAACATATAAAAAGATTGTTGGATCCCAACCAAAGACTGGTTCTACTACAATGGAAAGGCCTGTCGTTCCACCGATTACTAAATTATATGGTTTTAAAAATAAATTGTAAGTTAAAGCAAGAAAGAAAACACCTAATAAAATGACAAATAATCTTTTATAAAAATCTTTTTTCATGACAGCTTCTTTTATCTTTTCAATATCCATAGTATCATCCTCTTTTAAATTATAACGAACTTCTATTTGAAAAGCAAGAAACATAAGATATATTGAGGTGATAAAATTCATGAATGGCAGTTTTTTTAATACGCCGACTTTTCCTAATGCGACAACAACACCAATGTCGCCACCAGGAAACATTAGCAGTCAAACTTCTCTACCTTTAGAACAAAGTTTAATTGAAAATATTTTGCGATTAAACAAAGGAAAAAAAGTTAAAGTCTATGCTTCTTATCCAGATTCTAATGAATGGCGTGACCGCATCTATGAAGGAATTATTGAAGAAAGTGGTCGTGATCATTTAATCTTGTCTGATCCAAATACGGGCAATTGGTATTTGCTTAGAATGCTGTATGTTAATTTTGTCGAGTTTGATGAAAAGATCAACTATAACGTTGACTATTCAGATACTTTTGATTAAGAAACTTTTTTGCAAGTTTCTTTTTTATTTTAATAAACTTTCTAGAAATGGTTTTTCCGCTTGTAATGTAGTTTTAGGACCATGTCCTGGATAAAGTGTAGTTTCTAAAGGAATCTCTTTTAAAAACATTTGTAGTGACTCTCGCATGGCTAAATCATTACCACCTAAATCGGTTCTGCCAATCGCTTCTTTAAAAATAAAGTCGCCGACAAATGCACATTTTTGTTCCGGAAAATAATAGGAAACAGAGTCCATCGTGTGACCAGGGGTTGCTATTTTTTGATAAGCAAATTTGCCACTTGGTGTATTGGGATTTACATGGTAAAAATCTGTTAGTTCCTGTAAGGCTCCAACATGATCAAAATGATGATGTGTTACTAAAATCTCGATTACATGATAAGGTTTTAAAAAATCTATAATCTTTTGAGCTTCATCTCCCGGATCAATTATAATTGCTTCTTTCTGTTCATTAATAACTACATAACAATTCTCGGCTAAATCACCGACTACTATTTTTTCTACTTTCACTCTTCTTCACCATTTTAAAAATACCATAATTTATACTAATTTGTCATGTCCTTTTAACTTGCTTTACGAACTTTGTAAAGATTTTATTTTCAAGTTTTTAAAAGTATGATACAATTTGAATAGAAAATGAGGGATATTGTAATGGAAATGTTCACAATTATGTTGTTATTTATTATTCTTTTTGGAATTATTGCCATTTTTTATATTGCGATCTATAATCATGTGCAATTTAGTAAAACTAAAATTGAAAAAGTAGAAAGTAAAATTGATGAAGATCTACGTCTTAAATTTGATTTAATTTTAAAAGCAGATGGGATTATTAAAAATACTTTGAAAAATAAAAAAGATTATTTTAAGGAGTTTCGTAATTTACGGGATGAAAAGATCAGTAATTTTGATTTAGAAAGAAAGTTAAAGGAAGCCGAAAATATTTTGGATACTTTATATGATGATAATAAAGAATTAAATAAAAATGAAATTTTAATTGAAATTATTCAAGATTTAAAAGTGGCTGATGAGAAAATCGTGGCTGGTATTTCTTATTATAATAAACATGTTAGTGATTTAAATGCTTATATCAGAAAATTTCCTAATAATTTAATCGCTAAATTTCATCATATAAAACCGAAACCTTTCTTTGATGGTAAAGATATGACTGATACGGATATTGAAGATTTTAAACTATAAAAAAACACTCCATATTATTTGGAAGTGTTCTTTTTTTATAATTTGCTCACTTGGAATGGTTCAACTTCGACTGATGTTTCTTGACCAAATAAATCGATTAAAACAACTAAACGGTTATTTTCTAGATCAATCGTGCTGATTGTTCCTTCCATACCTTTAAATGGTCCATCTACAATAGAAACTTTGTCATTTTCGGCTAATTCAGACTCAATATCCATTCTACTCATGCCCATATTGACTAGAACACGATCAATTTCTTGAGGAAGTAATGGAGTAGGCTTTGCACCTTTACCACTTGATCCGATAAAGCCAGTTACACCTGGTGTATTTCGAACGATATACCATGCTTCATCACTCATAATCATTTCAACTAAAACGTAGCCTGGGAACATTTTTTTCTTTTTTTCTTTTTTAACACCATCTTTAACTTCGATTTCAGTTGTTTCAGGAATGATTACACGGAAAATATGGTCTTGCATACCCATTGATTCTGTTCGCATTTCTAATTTTTCTTTAACTGATTCTTCATGTCCTGAATAAGTATTAACTACATACCATTGTTTTTCCATTAAAACGCCTCCCTAATAAGTGATAATAATGCTGTTACTGCTAAGAAAAAGACAATTAAGAAACAAACAATGACGATAGTAGCAACAGTGTACGTTACAATTTCTTTAGCTGATGGAAATGTAACTTTTTTCATTTCCATGCGTACTTCTTTAAAGTAACTTGTTTTTTTTTCTTTCTTCGCTTTTTTCTCTTTTTTAATCTTTTTTTCTTTTACTTCTTTTTCTTTTTTTGCCATCTTTTCACCTCATATTTTTTTCCAAAATAAAAACACCTACGTGCTTATGTATATAATTTAGCATAAACAAAGGTGTTTTGCAAGTGTTTTTAAACAGGAGTCAGCACAAGACGAAATGAATAATTGGCTACGGCTCCATAATGGTTTTCAAATGAAAATATTCCAGAGTTTGCCCCATAAGAAAAATTGCCTCCTCGAATTGTCCACGGTTCACTTACTATGATCATGTAAAACGAGTCTTCATACCAGCTACTAATCACAGGCATATATTCTTCAACATATTGAGTACGATTAAATGGTCCCATTTCACTAGTAGCATCGCCTAGTATTCTTCTAATGCCATCGTACGGACTATTACCATATTGGTATACATCATAATATTTCTTATCTGGCCAAGTAACTCCTGTGGTTAACTCAGTAATACCTGAATTATTATTATCACAAGTTGGACATCCGAATGGGCCATTAAATCCTGAGTTATACAAACTATTACGACCACTGACTAGCTCACCACTTTGGTTTACAATAGCTGCCATAATGTATTCCCAAGCTCCACCACTCATATCAAAAATGCCTGTAATATTTCCCGTTGTACTTGCTAAATTACTATTAGGATAAGGTGTATTGCAACTTTCATCGTTGCAATGCTTGTTACATTCTATGTTCGTACCAGTTATGCCACATGTTGGTTCATTATTGGCTTGATAGCCTGTTAAATATGAAGAATTATTGTTTAGTCTAATATTTGTACTTGAACCATATGCGCTATGTTGTAAATACGCAACTGCTCCCCATTCTGTGTTTTTCATCATATGACTATCTAACTCTCGTTTATAATTATAAGAGGTGTAAAAAGCATTAGCCACTTGGCTTCCTCGCCAACTATACGTATTCGGTTTTATAATTACTTTGCTCGCGTCATTCTCATTTTTCAAAGCTTCACTACTACTAGTTGCACCGTTATATCCGGTCTCAAATTTGCCAACCCAAAAGCCTGTACTTGGAATACTTAAGAATGCAGGATGCGTCATATAATCACCAATTTCACAATTACCAGATGAGCCAGACTCCATTGGCGTGGTGCATTCACCATTGACAGAATCACTCGTATTATAATCTCCAAAAATTATAGGAATTTCGTGAACTTTAGTTGTATCAATAGCTGTTAATCCATCATAGTCTCCTAAATCCCATAATTGATATCTGTATTTTGGAATCCAGACAAAGTACGATTCAATTGCTTCTTCTGAAATCGTTTCTCCTGGTTCATAATAAACCGTATTATCAAACAAGAGAACAGCATTTGCCCATTCTTTATCTGTATAACTATACCATTTGCTTCCTAAGTCTGCTTTTTTTACGGTTCCATCATTATCGATTGTAACTGGTATTAAATCATTTTGTAATACCGGATCTGCTCCATTTAATATTTCTTCTTGATATCTTTCTTTAAAATATAAAGTACATTTTGTTGAATGATCTTTTAAATTATACAGGATAGGTGCCCATGCTTCTTCATCCCATAGGACTTTCACTGTCTCATCTGTTTTACCATTGACTGTGCAAACAGCGTTTTCAAAAATATAGTTTTCTTTTGAAGGAATCCCATCTGTTTTACTCTCACCTACATAAATTGCTAAAGTTTCTTTGTCATTCTGGAAAGAATTTTCCTTATTCAGTATACCCCCCCCCCAGAATGATTAGACTGGTTAGGAGGATACTTATTTTTAACGCTTTTTTCATTCATATCCTCTTTTCTACTAAAAAAAGTATAACAAAAATTGCACAGAAAAAAAAGAGAAAAATTTCTTAAGCTTTGTTCAATTTTTTCTCTTCAGTAAATTCGGCAACTTGCCAATCATTTTCTTCTTTTTGTAGTTCAAAAACATAATATTCATTTTTGGAACAAATATCTGGTTGTTCTTCATCACAATATCTAATGTTAATAACTGCACTTATGTACTCGTTTGTAGCGCGATCTAACAGTGTTTTTTCTTCATTCACGTCGATCATGGCAATAGCACTTTTATAAAATAAATCATCAAAAATGTCTTTAGGACCGCGGTAGAGTCTTTCTGTAATCGCGACATCTTGGTCTTTCGTAATTTCTACAAATTGTTCAAAATAACTATTATAAATCTCAGTAGTAACAAGAGCATTTAATTCATTTAAGAAACTTTCATCTACCACTAAATAGTTTTCATCATCTGCACTTGTATATTCTCTGTTTATTTCGCTTGGTTTATAGTAAGTGGCACTTTCAAAAAAATCTTTTAAAGTATTTCTTTTTTCTTCTACTATCTCGCTTACTTCCTCTTCTGATAGATCACTTTCATTTTTAAAAACTAAACTATCTAGTTCGTTTGGTTTATTGGTTAAATCTTCAAAAGTGTCTTCTTTAGTCATCTCAAAAGTTAAAGTGCTTAACATAATTAAAATTAAAAGGATACATAGTATTGCACCTATGCCTATTTTTTTCCATTCTCTTCTGGCCATTTTTCTTCCTCCTTTAAAAGATTGCGAATTTTATTACGAATTCTTTGAATTGTATTATCAATTTGTTTTTCTGTTTTGTCAAGTAAAAGTGCAATTTCTTTATAATTTAGGCCATTTAACAAATAAGTGAAAACTGTATATTCTCCTTCCGATAGTTCATTTTCAATTTTTTTGTACAAAGCTTCTTCACTTTCTTGTTCGCTAAAGTGAAGCAATGGATCCATCGTGTCGTCACGAAGCACTTCAATTAATGGTTGACCATTGTTATCATAATCATATTCTAAAGAAAGATTACTTTTATCTTGTTGGCTTTTATTTGATTGAGCTTTACGAATGGCATTAATGAGGCGTCTTTCAATGCAAAGGGTGATAAATGTTTTTAAACTCGCGTCCTTCTGCTCATCATAGCTATTTAAAGCATCGGCAAAACCTACATTGGCTTCTTGGATTAGGTCGTTGTAATCTAGTCCATATTTTTGAGCACTGCGAACATATTTTTTAGTTAAGTATTTTATTAATGGAATATACCTTTCATATAAACTATCTCGTACTTCTTCATTGCTTTCTGAGATCATGTCAAATAAAAATTCATCGTCTTCATGGTAATTCAAATTAATCCCCCCATTTTAAAAATTAGGATACCGGCTGCGACAGAGGCATTTAAACTATTTACTTCGCCAATCATTGGAATTTTAATGATTTCATCACAAGTATTACGAACTAAAGAACTAATGCCTTTTCCTTCGTTACCGATTATTAAAACTTTTTTTCCAGAAAAGTCTATATTTCTAGCATCTTTGCCATCCATGGCTGAAGCATAGACAAAATAATCATTTTTCTGTAATTTTTTTATGGTTTCTACAATATTTGTTACTTTAATTACTTTCACTTTGCTTGTCGTTCCTACACTCGTTTTGATGACTGTGTCGGTGATGCTTACACTGCGATCTTTAGGAATGATGATGCTTTTAATACCAGCAGCTTCTGCAGTTCTGATGATCGCCCCCAAATTATGCGGATCTTCTAAGTGATCTAATATTAATAAAAACTCCTCATTATTTATATCTTCAAGCGTATAATATTTATATTCATCTCTTTCAATAATTATACCTTGATGGTTGGCTTTCGTCATTTTGTTTAGTTGTTCTGTTGTCGTCATAACATAATGAATTTTATGAGTTTTTAAATAATTAAAAATTTCCTCGTCTTTGCGTGATAGATAAACCTTTTTAATCTCTTTTGGATCTGTCATAAATAAGATGTTTTTACCATAAGCTAACATAAATACCCCTCCAATTAGGTCTATTATACTATAAATTAATAATTCATTCAAATTTTAAAAAAAAGAGAAGTAAGGAAGGAGTAGAACCTTATTCTCTTTTCGATATTACTGAAAAATACTTTTTCCATCAAAAAGTAATTTTTCTTTTTATGCACGAATAATATCGGTGTGCATAACTATATTGTAAATTTTTTTAAATAGATTATTCTGGTATTTTTTTCCTATTCTCTAATTCTTCTGCATTGATAGCAATACCGATGGTTACCATGTAAGCAATTAAGTAGAACCAGATCATTAATACAACAAAGTGAGCAAGACCACCATAGAGCAGATCATAATGAGCAACACGATTCACGTAGAAGGAATAAATGTAGGTTGTAACAACTAATCCTACGGTTGTAAAAAGGGATCCTTTGGTTGTATAACTGCTTGCGACTCTTTCATCCGGTGCAAGAGTATAGATAATTTTTATTAAGAAAAAGATTAATAGCCAAGAGATTGGACCTTTGGACAGATTAATCACAAAGGCAATGGTATTTGTCACAGCTTCATTCATGTTTACATAGCGAATCATTTCAATGAATTTGTCACCGAAAGCGGGTACTAATAAGAGAAAGACAATTAGACTGATTAGAATAAATGTCATAACTAGGCCTTTGATTTTTCTTTTAAGAAATGAACTATTTTTAAAGTGTAAAAGTTGGTTAGAAGTCACAATAATTGAACTTGCTCCGCCACTCGCAGCATAAAAGGCAACTACAAGAGGGATTAAAAATTCAAAAGAAATGTTTATTTCTCCTAACATTGGAGTGATTAATGAAGCAATATCACTGCCAAATGCTTTTAAAAGAAAATTGGAGATAAAGTCCATTGAAACGTGGAAAAGAGAAGCTCCACAGGCAATAAGGGTGATTGTCGGAACAGTTGCCAACAAAAAAAAGAAAGCAAGTTGACCGGGCAAAATCAGCATATCTGGTCTCATTAAGATATCTACTAGCCTTTTTAGTCCTATTTTTGCTTTCTTAATTATTTTCATTTTTCCTCGTCCTTTTTCTGTTTTTTTATTTCATCTACACATTCATTAATTGCATCTTCTATTGATTTTAAATCACTTTCAATCATACTATAGCTGATCGCTACGCCATAATTAAATGGTAAAGTTTTAAAGTTTTTCATTAATTTATTCATATAACTTGTTACTTGTTTTTGATTGTAACCAATTAAATAAATCATGAATTCATTACCGTTCGTTCTAATAATATCTGAATTATCTAACTGAGTTTTAATTAATATATTAGCAGCAGCTTTAATTTGTCTATCGCCTTCTTCATAGCCTAGTGTGTCATTTATCTCTTGAACTCTTTTTAAATCGATAATAATGACACTTTGTGGATAAATTGTATTTTTATTCCATGTTGCCATATTTTCATGTAAATAATTACGATTTTTTAATGAAGTAAGTTGATCCATATATTTTAATTTATCTTCTTTTTTTATTTTCTTTTGAAGTCTTACTTTTTTACTTGAACGATAAATCATTAATAAAATCACTACAATTATGATAATGGTATATAGAGCATAACGTGCGAGACTACCAATAAAAGTTCCTCTTTTTTCTAATATCTCACTTTGATATAATCCTTTATTTATTAATGTTTTGTTATCTAAATAATTAATATATCTCGTAAGTAGAGTATTTAACGTATCATTGCCTATTGATTTTAAAGAATAAGAGATATTTAAATCATAGGTAAATCTACTACTATAGTCTTTTAACGTATCTTTTAAAAGCTCATCGCCTACCTTTTTATCTAGTAAAATGATATTTTCTTCATCTTTTAAAACATCTTTAATATCTTTTAAATCAAAAGTTTTTAATGTACAACCATCTAAAACAGATAATCTGGTTTGTAAATAGGAATCTTCTTCTACATATATTGGGTAATTTTTTAAGGTCGCTAAAGATTCAATAACGATGTCATTTTTTTTATGGGCATAGATACTAAAAGTAATTGGTAAATTTAAAGAAATATCCGTTCCCGTCACACCATAATTATAAAAATTTGTGTAAAGAGTAATTTTAGAATCATTTATGTCTTTTATAAAACGACGTTCATTCGAATATTTTTTGTAATCTATATCTGCGTCTATAAAAGATGCAAATGTTTTTAAATATTCGGCTACGATGCCACCATATTGATTATCACCATGAATCTCATATGGCATATAATTTTGATAGCCATAAGTAATTGGAGTATTTTGAAGTTCATCTAAAAGAGAAGCCGAAATTTGTAATTTTTCAGCAAATATGGTTCGTTCTTGTTCATATAAATTTGTTTCAAGTTCTTCTTGCCATTTGGCAAAAAATTTAATAAAAATCTGATACAAAGTAGAGTTTGATTCATCGGCAACATAAAAGTACCGTTTTAAATCGCTAAAATGATATACAATCCAATACTTCTTTTCTAACACTGTACTGATATTTTCAATCCGTGGGACTAAAATATAATTGACAGCATTTGTATCTAGAGCTTCTACTAAACTTTCTTTAGAATTATATACGGTAAAAGTATTATCTTTTAAAGTAGCTAAATGATTTTGAATGTATTCAGAATTGGTGTTTAATATCCCTATTTTTTTGCCTGTAATATTTTGAAAACTCATAAGACTTTCAGAGTTTTTACTAATTAAAACATAGTGGTCTTCATAAAAGGAAAATGCATTAGAAGGTAGCGAATTGCCAACTAAAAAGGATAAATTTTCTCCTTCTTCTGAAGAGTTAATCGTGATCGGATTAAAGGTAATATCATAAGTACTAGTAAAATCATTTAGAAAATCATAGTATATTCCTACACCCGCATTTCCAAACATATCCACATTGTTAATAATGTGAACGTTTTGAACATTTGAGGCATTTTCATTTAACCAACGATTTTCAGCACTTGTCAAACGATTTTCATCACTTAAGAAAATAAATAGCCCAATGCCAATTAAAATAGCGAGAATGAACAGGAAGATTACTAATGTTCTTTTTTTGTTTTTCATTTTTTTATTCCTCCGTTACAGGGGTATTGTTATTCCATATAATATTACTTTCGTTTGTTATGTTTTTAGCACCCATAATTGTGAAGCCAGCATTTTCTTCGGTAGCAGCTTCATATAAAGTAAAGTGAATATCATAATGTTGTTTATATTCATCACTAATTACTTCTAGAGCAGTCGCGGCTATTTCTTTGGCACGATCTAAAGAAGTATTTGTAAAAGTGATGCGGATGTAAATAATCTTTCCTTGAGAATGTACAGTGACATCTGTTACAGTTTCACTTTCTTTTAATTTATTTATAATATTATTTTGGGCTTCTTCTGTAAAAGGTAAGTCGGCAATGTCGTCTAAACGATCGCCATAAGCACTTGTATTTAAACCAACAAAGTACTTAACAACAACAAATCCCATAATAAGAAAACAAATGATAACGATTACACAAAGAACAAATAATACACGATTACTGTCCCACCAATTTTTGATTTTTTTCATTTTTCACCTCTTTGTTATGTATATTCATTATACCTTAAAAAATAGAATTTTTAAAGACTGAAAAAGCTAGTCTTTAAAAACTAGCTTATCTATTACTTCTAAAACGCTCTTTTGGATCTAAAATCGCCTTTCTTAGACGAATAGCATCTGGAGTAATTTCTACGTATTCATCGTCTTCAATAAATTCTAGAGCTTCTTCAAGAGTAAATTTTTTAGGTTTTGTTAGATTGATTGCTTCATCAGAACCTGAAGCTCTGGTATTGGTTAGATTTTTATTTTTGCATGGATTGACATCTAAATCATTATCGCGATTATGAATACCAATAATCATTCCAACATATACTTCTGTTGCTGGTTCGATTATCAAAGTTCCGCGATCTTCTAAGTTCCATAAGGAATAACCTAAGGCTTTACCATTTTCCATCGAAACTAAAACACCATTTTTACGTCTTGTAATCTCCCCAACATATGGTTTGTATTCTTCAAAGCTTCGAACCATAATACCTTCACCTTTTGTATTGGTAATAAAAGTACTACGATAACCTATTAACCCTCTGGTTGGAGCAGAAAACTCTAGGTGAGAATACCCTTCATTTGTCGTTGAAACGACTTCAAGCATTGCTTTTCTTTCTTGTAAATCACTAATAACAGTTCCTTGATATTCAGCTGGGCAATTGATAATGACACGTTCAAAAGGTTCACATTTTTGCCCATTTATAGTTTCATATAAAACTTCTGGTTTTGATACACATAGTTCATAACCTTCACGACGCATATTTTCTAGAAGAATAGATAGATGAAGTTCACCACGACCGCTGACTTTAAAGCCATCTGAATTTGGTAGTTCTTCAACAACTAATCCGACATTTGTTTCTAGTTCTCTAGCTAATCTTTCCTTAATGTGTCTAGTCGTTAAAAACTTGCCACTTTGACCAGCGAATGGACCATTGTTAACTAAGAAATTCATTGATAAAGTAGGTTTTTCGATAAAGATTGGCGGCAGTGCTTCAATATGATCTTTGCTACAAATTGTATCACCAATGGAAATATCTGCACATCCAGCAATTGTTACAATATCACCGTAATAAGCTACGTCTTTTTCTACTCTTTTAATTCCTTCAGTAACATATAGTTTAGAAATTCTAAAATTTTCAATCTTACCATCATTTTTTGCTAAAGCAACACTCTCGCCATTTTTGATAATTCCTTTTGAAATACGACCAATTCCTAATCTGCCTAAAAAGTTATCATAATCTAAATTACTAATTTGTAATTGGAGCGGATCACTTTCACTACCTTCATAAGGCTTTACTTGTTTAACAATCGTCTCTAATAGTGGCTCGACTGTATCTGCCATTTGACTTAAATCAAGTGAACATTTTCCCTCTTTAGCAATACCGTAGACAATTGGAAAATCTAGTTGTTCATCTGTAGCGTTTAATTCCATAAAAAGATTGAATGTCATATCTACTACTTCAGTTGGTCTAGCATCTCTTTTATCGATTTTGTTAATAAATAAAATAGGTTTTAAATTTTGTTCTAAGGCCTTTTTTAAAACAAATCTTGTTTGAGGCATTGGTCCTTCCGCTGAATCGACAATCAAAATAACAGTATCCACAGTTTTAATAACTCGTTCTACTTCACTAGAAAAATCGGCATGGCCAGGTGTATCTACAATGTTAATTTTGTAATCTTTATAATGAATAGAACAGTTTTTAGAATAAATTGTAATACCTCTTTCTTTTTCGATAGAGTCGCTATCCATGATAAGCTCGCCAACTTCTTCATGTTCTTTAAAAACACCATTTTGTTTTAAAAGAGCATCTACTAATGTACTTTTTCCAGCATCAACATGAGCAACTACAGCAATATTTATAATTTTATCCATGAAAACTCATCCCCTTACATAAAATACTTAAAAGATATTACAACAAAATAAGCAATTTTGCAAGTTTTTTATTCATGCTAAGCTATTTAATGAAGGGTGATTTTCTATGGAACAAACACATCAGATTTGTTTTAAATTAAAATAAACCATAGAAAAAAATCATATGAGTAAAAATAGACTATGTCGATTGACTGGTTTACGTTTTGAAACCATTCAAGGATATTATTTAGGAAATATTTCACGTGTGGATCTATATGTTTTATCCCAGTTATGTATGGCTCTATCTTGTAACGTAGAAGATATCATTTGTTTAAAAAAAGTAAATACAATAAAAGAGTAGTTTTTGATTGATAACTACTCTTTTTTGTCTTCTAAAGTAACAGTATCTAGACTTTTTACTTTTAATTTTTTAGTGCTTTTTAAATTTTTAAACCATTTTGTGAAGATATTCATAAAGACAAATACAGCGACAATGATATAGATTATATCAATTAATATCCCCCATAAATTATATAAAACTGGGATACTTGTATAACTAAGCAAACTGTCTCCTAAGTCTCTAATCGCGACGAAAGGAATCTTTAATAGACAAACAAAGGCGATTAGAATAAGAATATCTAAAATAATTTTGGCATTTTCCTCTAAAGAATTTTTAGACATCACATCGACTACTTTGTGAATCACTTCAAATAGTTCTTCAAACTTCTTGTATAAGAAACGGTCTTTCTTTAAAACTTTATTCGGATTAATTCCATGTTTTTTTAAAATTTTGCGACTTATCTCATTAATAGAGCCAAATGATTTAATAATGTCCTCTTCTTTTAAATCGTTTTTTTCTTGTTCCTCTATTTTTTTTACATATTCATTAATCTCTTCTTCTTGAACACTATCTTCTAAAATATCTAATTTATCTTTTAATTTTTTGACAAACATTTCTTTATTCAAAGTTCTCATTCCCTTCTATTATAATTTTCTTATATTGATCTATTTTTTGACTTTTAATATCTACTGCAATGGTTTCTTGTTCTACTTGTTTTTTTTCTAGTTGATATCTTACAATTTTTATTATATCAGATTTTTCTGTATTTATAGTATTTTTTTGTACATCAATTAAGAAAAAAGGTTGATTCTTTTTTTGAATAAGTGTATCATCACTGGCCAAATCATAAGTAATTTCTGTTGGAATAAAATATACTTTCGTCGATTTTTTGATAGAAGCAATGTATTCAATTTCATTCTCGCCAAGATTTTGAGATGGAGCTTGTGTTCTTTTATTGGTCACGGCTAAATATTCTATATTGTCTAGTACTTTATTTGCTTTAAAGAAAACATTAATTGTTCCTTCTAAAATATCTGGCTGGATCGTTTCTAAATTTTTTCGATATAGTAATAATGAATCGTAGCACTTGCGTGGTGAACTCGTATCTATATCTTTAAAATATTTTAAACGAATCATAATATTATTGGGGTTATTTAATAAAGTAATAAATTCTTCTATCTGTTTTTCACGATAGATCTTATTTAATAAAATCGGTCTTACAATAGAATGGAAAACTGTTAATACTTTTTGTTCGTTTGTACCTCTTTCATAAAAGTCTTTTTCTAATTTAACCATTACTTCCTCGTATGAAAGTTCTGTTTCTTTTGGTTGTTCTTTTTTCTTAGGAGGCTCTTTTACTTTTAAATTATCAAATTCAATAAGAAAATCACTAATGGTTCGTTTATCTAAATCGGGAATCATTGCATATTTTTCTTCAATTCTTTTTATTTCATTTTCTTTAAATTGTTCAAAAGAAACAATATGTAAGACAACACTTTGTTTTTCTATTTTAGCTAATTCTTCAGATATAGATACTTTTTTGGCAAATAGTCCTTTCTTTTTATTAGCAAAATTTTCATATACTTGAATTTCTTTATTCATATTTTCTACTTCTAATGGTATTTTTAAAAGTTCGTATTTGTTTTTTATTAAACTCTCACTTTTTTCTAAGGTTTTTAAATATTCAATAAATGCATCTATTTGTTGTTCTAAAACTTCTTTTTCTTTTATTTTTTCAATATCTTGACTTAAGGTTTTCAATTCTTTAGTGAGGTCTGGTAACGGTGTGAATTCTTCTTCAGGTAATAAAGTTATTTTAGCTCTTTTATCATATTCTTTTTTTAATTTTTCTAATTGATTATGTTTGGCCCGAAATTCCTTGGTTAATTCAAATAAATTTTTATATGTATCTTCTTGAATTTTGATTTTTTCTTTAATTATTTCTACTAGTAAAAGAAGAGTTCTTTGTAATTTTTCAATATATGCTTCATCTTTTTTAGTTGTTTCTTTTTTACCATCTTGATCTTCAATTAATTGCTTCATACCTTCTAAAGATAGTTTTTTTTCATCTTTTATAAAGCTTATTTCTGGATTATATAATTTGTAATCGGATAAGACAATTTTAATTTGATATTTTTGGCCATATTTTTTATACCAACTATATTTAGCTAAAAAGTCTGTTGCTTCTTCTTCATTTTTGGGAACGTATATGCGTGTTAATTCACCAAAAAAATCGTCTTTGAAAGTATAGGCTATTCCTAATTCTGTTTCTTTTTCATACAAAAAAGGTTCTTTGTTTAAAGAATAAAAGCCATACATTGTCATGATTTTTTTTAATGCTTCTTTTTTCACTTTCTCGACCCCATTTATTTTTTCAATTATAACATATTCTTTATTTTATTTCTATATAATGCTATAATGTTTTATGAAAAGGAGGATTATGAAAGTTACAGTTTTAAATTCAGGGAAAAAAAGTGATGATTTCCCTATTAGTTCTATTCTTTTGTTTATCTTGGGATTGTTCTTAGCTTTTAATTCTGGTGGAGTCTTAAGTGCGTTGTTTATTTTTTTAGGAATAATTATAAGTGTGTATGGCATTTATAAATTTATTCGCTTTTATCAAATTAAAAATCAATTTCACTTTGAAGATTCACGGATTTTAATGAGCGCGATTACAAGTTTAATTATTGGTATTTTAACTATTTTACTTGCCAGTTTTTTGACTAATGCTATTCAAATTATTACAGGAATTTGGTTAATTGTTTCTGGTTTAAATAAATTGGGAACAGCTCCATATTATAAGAGTAGCAGTAATCGTTATTATACAATTACATTAATTGTATCTGTCTTATTAATACTACTTGGTATTTATTCAATTTTTGCTGAGAATGTTGTTTTTGTTCTATTAGGAATTCTACTCATTATATATAGTGTCATTGATATTTTAAATTATTTATTAAAGAAAAAATAGAATCGTTTCGTAGATTCTATTTTTTAGTTGTTTTTCTTTTAGTAGTTGTTTTTGAACTTGTTTTGGATGTTGTCTTTTTCTTCGTTGTTGATTCTTTAGTAGTAGTTTTTTTCGCTGTTGTTTTCTTAGCTGTTGGTGTTACTTTTTCTGCTGCTGGTTCTTCTTTTTCTTCTTTAGCTATAATCGCTAATTCTTTTTCTTTCTTTTCTTCTTCTACTATTGCTTTTTCTAATTTTGTCGTATCTTTTCTTGCAATAAAGACAATTACACCAATTACAAGGATAATACCACCTAATAAAGCCAGAATAATTAAGCCATCATCGCTTGGATTTTCAAAATCATTCATGATATCTGTCAAAGGATCTACAAAGTCTTCATCATTATACACTTCTTTGATTTTCTCTTTGATCGTATCTTCATCTGAAGTTTGAAAACCTAAAAATGATTCATCCCCAATAACATAATAAGGAACACCGTTAGCTGTATCACCAAAATATTCGGCTACTTCTGACCAAAGTCTAGCATTTTTCGTACTGTTACTTACTTCAAAATCTTTAATCACAAACAAGTCTTTATATTCTTCATCACTAGATAACTCTTCAAAAAAGTCTTCAAGTGAAGCACAAATGCTACAAGTATTACTTCTAAAAAAGTAGACATTTACTGTATCTGCATTTGCTTTGTTTGGAGCCATAAAGAAAATAGCTATGATACTTACAACTAAAAGGAAAATATTTTTTTTCATTCTTTCACTCTCACTCCCTTGAAATATTATAGCAAATGTTATTTTGAAATTCTAGATTTTTCGTTAATACTTTGTCCAATATTGTTGGAAATCAGTTGAATGAAAAAACCAATAAGCAGGAAAAGAAGAAGAAAAACGATAATTGTACCTAATCTTTTTTTAATATCTTGCATCACCTTTATTATTTATTTTACTTATCGTTTGTGTACTTTTCGTGAAAAAAAGAAGAAGATTTAATCTTCCTCTAAACTTGGAGTAAACTTTCCTTTTGTTTTTGTGATTTTTGTTTCGGAAACTTGAGATACTGAATACATTCCTTCTTCGCTCATTAAATTATATAAATCATTTTGTAAATTTAAAATATCATTTAAAGCGTCTTGAAAAGTTTTGTGAAGTGTTTCGGTAGACGACTCCATCGTACCATGTAAGAATAAATCTGATAAGCATTTTAAATCCCAAAGAATTCCTTCTAATACTGTCTTATTATCCATTTTTATTCTCCTTTCAATTCTGTATAAAAGTCTTGATATAAAGTATCTGTTTTCTTTTCTATTTTCTTAAGTAAATTACTTTCTTTTGTTTCACTTACACATTCTTTGTTAATACATAGATGTCTTTTAAAATATTCGAGATGACTTAAAGCATCTTCAAGATATAATAATTCTTTTTCACTCATATTTATCACCCATTACTAGTATGGTTTTTAACTAAAAAAATATACTTTTTTTACAAAGTATATCAAGTTAAATTTTACCATTTTTTCTTAAAATAAACTCATTTGTTCATTTTGTGGGATTTCTTTTTTATAGTCAGCAATGATCGCATCCATATCGGTTAGAATTTGATTTTCACTACATTTGCGCAGGAAAAGATCCATTAGATGTCTAAATTGTAAAGTATTACAAATATTTTTATTGCCATAAACTGCCATATAATCCTCTTTTAACCCAGGATATAGAATATCTAAAGCTCGATAGTAATAGTCTCGTTGATTAGTTTTTAAAGTCATACCCATCTTTGTATAAATGAATTTGGCATCGGCTTCTTTGCTTTTTACAATAATATTTAAAATATTATCTTCTGTATCTGTTAGAAAGGGCAAGACTGGAGTCATTAGAACACCGGCATAAATACCATTTTCTCTTAATTTTCTTAGCACTTCAAATCTTTTGGTTGATGAGATAACATTAGGCTCTATTTTTTTGGCAAGTTCATTATCATATGTCGTAATGGATATTTTGATAATTACATTATTCTTTTTTTGAATTTCTTTTAATAAATCTAGATCTCTTAATATTAAATCACTTTTCGTATCAATTGAAACACCGAAACCATATTTTAAAATTAACATCAAAGCTTGACGAGTAAGTTCTAAGTTTTCTTCTTCAGGATTATAAGGATCGGATAAAGACCCAAAGGAAACAACACCTTTTAATCCTTTACTTTTTAGTTCCTCTTCTAATATTTCTAGAGCATTTTCTTTGATGCGAACTTCGTCAAAATTTTCTATATGATAAGCTTCACAGCGCGAATCGCAGTAAATACAGCCCATGGGGCAACCCTTATATAAGTTCATGTGATAGTCAATCCCAAACCAACGATGGCCTTGACTTGATTTAGTCATGATTGTCTTTGTTTTAATTATTTCCATATTCTTCATCCCCTTAGAGATATTTACCTATATATTATACCGATTTTCGCAAAAAATAGCAAACATTTATTTGCTATTTTGAAATATATATCAATATTATTTTCTAGATTTTTTTAATTCTTGCAACGCTAGTTTATCTGTTTTTAAACGGCAGCTTAAATCATAAAAATCAATAGGAGTATTTTCTCTTTTGAAAAATGAAGTTTCTAAATTTTTGTCCCATGTTTCAAATTCTCTAAAAGTATGGGGTAATAAGGTGGTATATTCATGAGTTGTTAGAATAGCTTTTTTTAAAACGTAACATTTTTTGGAAGTATGATCTTTAATTAAAGGGCGGTAGCGGCAATACCGTGTTCCTGTTTGAATTATATAAGGCCCTAAATGAGCAATTATATCTCTTTGGGCGATAGATTCACTTATATAAGGATAGAGTTTGACAATGTGACCTGGAAAAATCATTTCACTTTGAAGCTCTACAATGTAATTTTGTAATTTTAAGTAATTTTCATACAATGAAAGATGTTCATCAAATATATTTTGCCATTCACTTTCCAGAAATGAACATGAAGTCATTTCTTTTTTAGCTTGCAAAAATCGTTTTGATAATTCTAGTTTTTCTTTTTTTGGTAAACTTTCGATCTCTTGCCAAGAATATTCTTCTATTTCTTTCATAACTACGCTTCCTCTAAAATTTAATATGTACTATAATTACCGAATTTTAAGAAGCCGTAGTTACGTATCTCAATAATACCCATATCACCATCAATTACTTCAATAGTTTCAATAGGCACATATTTCTTGACATTTTCTTCTTGATAAAATTTCTGTTCTTCTAGCCCACCATCATAAGCTTTGTTAGGATAACCTGTTAAAGCGATTTGAAAACGGGCTGCACCTGTATATGTACAATATGAATACCAAGTAAAAATAAGTAAAATTAGAATAACTGCAAGATAGTAATTTTTTTGTAAAATACAGTATTTGCGAATTAAATAAATGATTGCCACAATGACATAAATAAAGATTAATAGGTCAGCACTTTTAGAGAAAAGAACGACACTTAAAAATAGGAATAGCACAGCTGAGAAAAGATAAGATATGCTAGTTATTATTTTAGAAATTTTTTGTTTTTTCGAAGCTTTTATTAACCCATTTGCATTCACAGCAATTAATATTACATTAATTAAAAACCATAGTAAAGTTTGAAAAGCCTCTGTGGTCATCTTTTTTTGAAAATAGATCACTGATGAAGTAGTTATTTCATTTTTAAATAGTGGAAGGAAAAAGATAATATTTACAATTAATGAAATTGTATTTATTAAAAAAAGAATCGCACTGCTTTTACGCATCTTTTTTTGATAAAGAATGTAGCTTTCTATAAAAATAAGAATTTGAAAAATTATAAAAACATATATCATTTACATCACAGCCTCCATCATATATTTCTATTTTATCAAAATTTAGCGTGAAAAAAAAGATGCTTTTAACACATCTTAATTATCATGACTTGAGCCAAATAAACGAAGTAGTTCTAAGAATAAGTTAATAAAATCTAAGTACAGTTCAAGTGCGCCGTAAATAGCTAAATTTTCTTCATTAATTATTCCAGTTCCACTTAATCGCTTTAATCTTTGCACATCATAAGCAGTGAAGCCTATAAAAACTATAATAATGATGATTGAAAGAAATAAATCAAAACTTGTACTATTTAAGAAAATGTTTATGATGGTACAAATAATTATAGCTAATAAGGCCATCAATAAATACGAACCAATTTTTGTTAAATCAATTTTAGTAAAAGCTCCAATCGCCGCGAATATGGCGAATACAACTGCTGTTATTAAAAAGACATACATTATTGAATTCAACGAATATACCATAAAAATACTAGAAAATGTTAATCCACTCACAAAGGAGTATAATAAGAAACTTATTTTAGCAGTCGTTGGTTGCATTTTAGTGATTCTTGCTGATAAAAAGATAACTAATCCAAGTTCCACAACGATACATAAAATCATTCCCCAAGTACTCATTATATTGTAAAGCATATTTTCATTTAGTGACACGACATAACCTGTTAAAAAGGTTACTAAAAGTCCAATAAACATCCATCCAAAAGTTTTGGAAAGTGTTTGATTATTTACCATAAATTCCCTCTTTTCTACCTCATTAGTATATCATATTCTCTTTAGTTTGTAAAATTAATGATTATACTTCAAAATTAAAAAAGCTTTTTCAATAAGATTTTGAAAAAGTTTTTTATTTTCTCTTCGATTCTATATTTTGTAATTCAAAACGATACTTTTGATTCTCTTTGTTTACTTCTTTTATAAAGTCTTTTAATGGTCTTACCCATAAAATTCCATCGCCATATAAAGCTCGATAAATGACTAATGGTTCTTTTGTTTCACAATCTAAAGCGATATCTTCTACTAAATAATAATCACCTTTGTAGTGTCTATAAACGCCTTTTATTTTTACTTCATTCATCTTCTCATCTCCTAAACATTAAACCTAAAATAGACGATGTCACCATCTTGCATGATGTAGTCTTTTCCTTCAAGGTAAAGTTTGCCTGCCTCTTGGACTTTTTTTTCGTCTTTTAGTTCTTCTAGATCGTTATATTTCATGATTTCAGCTTTAATGAATCCTCTTTCAATATCACTGTGGATAAGTCCCGCGGCTTTTTTTGCATTTGTGCCTTTTTTAAAAGTCCAGGCACGACACTCGTCCTTACCAACTGTAAAAAAGGTTTCTAAACCAAGTAAACTATAAGTTGCAAATATGAGTTTATCCAAACCACTATGAGCGATGCCTAGCTCTTTTAAAAAAGCTTCTTTATCTTGTTCTTCTAATTCAGCTAGCTCGCTTTCTAATTTAGCACACATGACAATGACACCAGCATTTTCTTTGCTTGCGAAATTTCGTACTTCTTCTGTATATTTATTTTTTCCTAAAACTGCATCTTCTTCATTGACATTTGCCACATAGATAATAGGTTTTGCAGTAATAAAATTGAAGTTTTTAATTAAAAGCTTCTCGTCTTCTGTAAACTCTATTTGACGTAGGGGAATATTTTTTGTTAATGAATCCTGACATTTTTTTAAAACTTCATATTCGGCGATAGTTTCTTTATCTTTGGTTGTCTGAGCTTTTTTTTCAATTTTTGATAATCGATTTTCAATGATTTCTAGATCTGATAAGATAAGTTCAACGTTAATAATTTCGATGTCTTCAATTGGATCCACTTTGCCAGATACATGAATAATATTTTCATCTTCAAAGCAACGAATGACTTCAACAATGGCATCTACTTCGCGTATATGTGAAAGAAATTTGTTGCCTAATCCTTCTCCTTTACTCGCACCTTTAACTAAACCGGCAATATCTGTAAACTCAAAAGATGTTGGCACAGTATTTTTAGGAACATATAGTTCTTCTAGAAAAGTTAACCGTGAATCTGGAACAGTTACGACGCCGACATTGGGATCAATCGTAGCAAATGGATAATTTGCAGCTAAGATATTTTTCTTAGTAATAGCATTAAAAAGAGTTGATTTACCGACATTTGGCAAACCAACAATTCCTGCTTTTAAACTCATTTAAAACCCTCCTTACAAAACGGTACTACCATTAATTCCTAAAGGTAAACCAATGATATACCATAAAACAATTAATACTAATAACACAATGGCTGTTGCGACAGCATACGGCACTTGAAACTTAATTCCTTGCCATAAACTAATGGGCTTTTCTTCTGGATTATTTTTATCTAATATAGCTAAATAAATAACGAAGTAAGCCATAATTGGTGTTAATCCCATGGTTATTCCTTCACCAAAGCGGAAAATTACTTGAGCAAATTCCGGAGTTATACCGGCATTCATGAAAACAGGTACAACGGTTGGAGCGATTATACTCCATTTGGTAATTGATGTTGGAATAAAAATAGTTGCAATCGCTGAAACAACAAAAAGCAAAATAACTAAAGGTAAACCTTGAAAGCTAATATTTCTAAATAAACTAGTTAGATAGGCAACAATAACGGTACCAATATTTGAATATTTAAAAATACTAATAAATAAGGATGCTGCGAGTATTATAACTAATGTTTTACCAATACCATCTAGAGAATGACCAAGAGCATCTACAAAGTCTTTATTGTTTTTAATAGTGCGAGCACCTAAACCATAGAATAAGCCTAATGAAAGAAAGAACATAGAAACAACAAAGACAAAGCCATTTGAGAAAAAGGAATTGTAGCTAAATAGTTTGTCGATGTATAGTATCTGTGTATTATCCAAAAGATTTCCGGAAAAAGGAAGACCTGGAATAATATTATATAAAATAATAATCACATATAATGACGCGGCAAATAAAGCAAATAATAATCCTCGTAGTTCTCTTCTTGTTAAAAGTTTGTCTTCATTTTCTTCGTCTTCATTCACAACATTGTTTAGTCTTTTAGCTATGACATTTTCTGTGATCCAAGTAATTATAAAAGATAGTAAGATTACCGCGACAGCCATGATGAAAATTGCACTGATGGAAGCCATCCGATAATTAATATCTAAAACACGAGCAGCTAGTAGTGATTGTGAAAGTAACGATGAATCAATACTTGTAAAGATAAACGAGATTCCACTACCACAAGTTAAGCCGGCAAAAGCTGCGATTAACCCAAGAGCAGGATTTCGTTTGCCATATTTAAAAATCGCAGCACTTAATGGTAAAATGATAATATAAGATATCTCACCCATTACAGAAGCAATAACACTCATAAAAACTAGAATAAATGTCACGGTGTTTTTTTTCATTTTTTTCGTTAAAAAAGTGATAGCTGTTTTTAAAAAGCCACTTTTTTCCATGACACCAAAACCTATTAAAATAATAATTAAGCTACTTAAAGGAGCAAAATTTACAAAGTTTGAAACTGTTGAACTAAAGATGTATTTAAGTCCTTCTAAACTAAAAACATTGGTTATTTCTACTAGCTCTGTGCTATATTCTAGAGTCGTTGCATTGATCGTATAAACGGTTTGCTGAAACTCTAATAAATAAAGTAAGCCACTTAAAAGAATTGTAATTCCTGATAGAATTAAAAAACTCATAACAGGATGAAGAGTCATTTTAGTCTTTTCTTTATTCATGACTATCACCTAATATTTTCTTTAGCTTTCTTTCAAATTCTAACCGATCCATCATGATTTCTCGTCCACAGTGGACACATTTTAATTTGATGTCTACGCCCATACGTGTGATTATCCATTCATTGGTTCCACAAGCATGATTTTTTTTCATTACGACATGGGTATTTAAACTATAATTCTTTTCCATTATGCACCTCGATCTGGTTATATGGCATTTTTATATTTTCTTGTTCATACACTTCTTTTATCATCTTTAAAATTTTTCGTTTAATAGCATACTGTTCACTTGATTTACAATAAATCATCAATGAGTATTTAATAGCTGATGCATCAAGCATTTCGATACCTAAATATGAGCTATCTTCATAGACATCAGGAATTTTTTTGATTTCTTCCATTAATGCATCTAAAGCTTTTTCGACTTTTTCAGTATTTTCTTCATAAGCTGTTGGTATCTCAATTTTAACACCAGCTCTAGCTTGAGATAAGTTAACAACTTTATCAACTAGACGGTTGGCAAAAATATACATTTCACCATTTGCACCTTTAATTTTTGTACTTTTTAAAGAAAGTTCAACTACTTCGCCTGTAAAGTCATCGATGCGAATTGTATCTCCGATCACATAGTAATTATCAAGGATAATACTTATTCCACTCATTAAATCTTGAACAGTTTCTTGAAGAGCTAAACCTAAAACAACGCCGGCAATTCCTAAAGAAGCTAGAATACCTTTGGTATCAACGCCATAAACTTCTAAAATCATCATAATCGCAATTGCATAGACAAAAAACTTTAAAACATTGGTAACTAATTCGATAATTGTAGTTCTTTTTTTACCAATAAAGTTCTTTTTATCTTTGATGAATATTTTTTTGACAATTATCTTCATTACTTTAATTAATATCCATGTACTAAGTAGAATGATAATTGGGGCGATTACTTTTTCTTGTAAAATAAAATTTTTAAGGTTTTCCATTATACACCTTCTATTCTAATTCCTAATATCTCTAGTATCCTCTCTAAATCTTTTTCTGAATCATATGGTATTTCAATTTTTTTCTTGGTGATTTTCACTTTTGTTCCCACTTTTTCACGCATAAGTCGTTCATATATGGTGTTGCGAATTGATTTTGTTTCATAGCTGCGGTCTTGCTGTTCGTGTTTTGGAATTTTGGTTTCTTGAATCTCAGCTTCTAATTCACGCACACTCATGTTGTTAGTAATTACTTTTTCTGCTAATTGTTTAATTTTGTCTGCATCTTCAATTTTACTTAATGCGCGGGCATGGCCCATTGACAATTCTTTTTTTTCTACTAATTCTTTCACAGAGAAAGGCAATTTTAATAAACCTAGCATATTGGTTACATGACTACGACTTTTGCCAAATTTTTTAGCAAATTCTTCTTGAGTTAAATGTCCCAATTCAATGATTTTTTGATAGGCATTTGCTTCATCAATCGGATTTAAGTCTTCTCTTTGAATATTTTCGATTAAAGCTATTTCCATCATTTCTTGATCATTAAAATCTTTAATAATTGCTGGAATAGTTTCTAAACCTGCAAGTTTAGCAGCCTTTGTTCTTCTTTCACCGGCGACTAATTCATAGCCTTTGATCGCTTTTTTAACAATAACTGGCTCGATTATACCATGTTCTTTAATAGAATCTGCTAGTTCTTGTAAAGTGGTTTCATCAAATGTTTTACGTGGTTGATAAGGATTACTTCGTATGTCACTTATTTTTATTTCTGCAATATCATTTTTTGAAGCACTTTTAACTACATCTTTTTCAAAATTTTCAAAATTAATTACTTCATTAGAGAATAATTGTTCCAAGCCTTTTCCTAAAGCTTTTCTTTTAGTTTCCATTGCGACTTATCACTTCCTTTGCTAAGTTTTGATAAGCGAGTGTAGCACGTGAAGTTGGATCGTAATCACTAATTGGTTTGCCATGAGATGGAGCTTCTACTAAACGGACTAGACGAGGAATAATTGTATTAAATACTTTAGACTTAAAGCATTTACGAACTTCTTCAATTACTTCTAATCCAATATTTGTACGGCCATCTAACATGGTTAGTAACACGCCTTCAATTCGCAGTTCAGGATTCATATTTGATTGCACTAAAATAATGGAATTTAGAAGTTGAGTAATTCCCTCAAGCGCAAAGTATTCGCATTGCACTGGAATAATTACAGAATCACTTGCCACTAATGCATTCATTGTAGATATACCTAAAGAAGGCTGACAGTCAATAATGATGTAATCATATTTTTCTTTGATTTCTTCGATGGCATTTCTTAATTGTTCGTTTTGCCTAAAAGTATTGTCTTCTAACATTTTTTTGACAAATTCCACATCAACACCAGCAAGATTAATCGTTGCAGGAATGATAGATAAATTACGGAACTTTGTTTTAATAATTGCTTCTTTAATTTCACAAACACCTGTAATTACATCATAAATGTCTTTATCAAAATCATTGTTGTTTAAACCTAAGCCATTAGAAGCATTACCTTGAGGGTCCAAATCGATTAAAAGCGTTTTTTTGCCTTCTTTTCCTAATGCTGCAGCAAGATTAATACTTGTAGTAGTTTTTCCTACCCCACCTTTTTGATTTACTAATGAAATAACTTTTGCCATAATACCACCTTTTAATTTCTAGTCTATTACCATTTTAACATAAAGTTATGCCGTTTTAAACTTTTTCTGCTTAAATTTTATTCTTTTTTTCTTTCTTTCAAATTCTAATTCAATATCTGCTAGCTCTTTTTTCGTATAACTATTTGTATTTGAAAGATACGTCATTAGCTCATCTGCTGTATTAGCAAGAAATGCTTCAATAAAGGATAATAGATATCTTTCAAGTTCATTGTAGTCATACTGCTTTTTTTGCTTAATTACTTGAATCGCCTTTTCCATATTGATTTCATAGTAACAAACTTTGCCAATTTGTAAACATTTTATGCAATCGCCTTTCGTATTAGCACTTAAAAAGTTAGCTACTAACTGATAACCTGAATTATTCTTTGTTTTAAATAAAACTTCGCCGTCTAAGCAATATGTTATTTGATATTTTTTCATTTTTTCTCCTTTCAAACGGCATGGTATCACAAGTTTTTGACCATTGCAAATCGCTAATTTCAGGGAATTTTAAGTTAAAAAATACAGAAAATTCATTTTGTAATAACCTTTTAATAAAATTTGTATAACTTTTTTTGCAGATTTTTAAAATTTGCAAAATTAAAAAAAGAAAGATTTTTTTTCTCTTTCTTTATTCTTCGTTATTTTTTTGTTTTTCTGCTTCCTCTAAAGCTTGTTCCAATTCCTCTTTAGTCATTTTTGATGCACCTTTTATTTTCATGGCTTTAGCTTCTTCTCTTAGTTTACTGATTGTTGGTTCATCACTAATGTCAAAAGTTTCATCTTCAATTTTACCAGTCCGAACTAATTCATCAATTTGTTCTTTGGTAATAGTTTCTCTTTCAATTAATGTATGACTTAATAACATAACTAAATCTTTATTTTCTTTTAATATTTTCTTGGCATTTTCATAACAATTCATAATAATTTTACGCGCTTCTTGATCGATCTCTAAAGCAACTTTATCAGAGTAATTTTTCGTTTTATTATAATCACGACCTAAGAATACATTATCACCAGAATTTGCTTCGTAACGAATTGGTCCTAGATCACTCATACCATATTCAGTTACCATGCTTCTAGCTAGTTCAGTCGAACGTTTAAAGTCATCACTAGCTCCAGTAGTTATATCATCTAGGAATAATTCTTCAGCTGCACGACCACCTAGAGTAGAAGTAATAATCGCGATCATCTCATTTCTTGTATATCTTGTAATGTTATCTTCTTTAGGTGTATAAGCTGTGTAACCACCAGCCATACCTCTTGGTACAATCGTGATTTTTTGAACTTCCATTGCATCTTTTAATTTTAAGCCTAATACAGCGTGACCAGATTCATGAACTGCAGTTAACCATTTAACATCATCGCTAACTTTTCTAGAAGTTTTAGCTGGTCCCATTAATACGCGATCGGTCGCTTCATCAATATCTTGAAGAGTAATAGCTGCCTCATTTTTACGAACAGCAAGAAGGGCTGCTTCATTCATTAAGTTTTCCAAATCAGCTCCAGAGAAACCTGAAGTTCTTTGACTAATACTTTTTAGGTTAACATTGTTAGCTAAAATTTTATTTTTAGAATGAACTTTTAAAATTGCTTCTCTTTCTTCAGTATCTGGAAGATTAACTGTTACTTGACGATCAAAACGTCCTGGTCGTAGTAAAGCTGGATCTAGAACATCTGGGCGGTTCGTCGCGGCAATGATAATAATTCCTTCATTTGCACCAAAGCCATCCATTTCTGTTAACAATTGGTTAAGTGTTTGTTCTCTTTCATCATGTCCTCCACCAATGCCTGAACCTCTTTGACGTCCAACTGCATCAATTTCATCGATAAATATTAAACATGGTGCATTTCGTTTGGCTTCTTTAAACATGTCTCGAACACGGCTAGCACCGACACCAACGAATAATTCAACGAAATCTGAACCACTGATAAAGTAGAATGGTACGTTTGCTTCACCAGCTACAGCTTTTGCTAATAAAGTTTTACCTGTTCCAGGAGGGCCTACTAGTAAGACACCTTTTGGAATACGAGCGCCTAAACGTTGGAATTTTTTAGGATTTTTTAAGAAATCAATTAATTCTGAAACTTCTTCTTTTTCTTCTTTTAAGCCTGCAACATCACTAAAACGAACTTTGCCACCATCACTTGATAGTTTCGCACGACTTTTACCAAAGTCCATAGATCCTTTATTACTGTTTGCCATTTTAACAAAAATGAAGTAAGTAGCGCCGACTAAAATGATTAGTGGTACAATATTTATTAAAATATATACCCATGAGATTGTACCTGGATCTGGATTCGTCTCATATACCTTTAGATCAGCTGATTCAGCATACTTAATAATATTATCTAATTCTGCTTCCACAACAGTAGCGCGAAAGGTTTCATTTTCTTTATATGTAGATAATTTACCATCAATATAATAAACACTTTCTTCACTACTAGGTGTTATGGTAATTTCTGTCACATTTTTATTTTCTATTTCACTCATTAATTCGCCGGTTGTTAAGTTGTTTGTAATCGTCCGTCCTAAATTTAGAACGCTTAAAACAACAAATATTACAATGACTAAAATCAAATAAGGAAATAAATTGCGCATAGCATTTTGATTTGTTTTTCTCATATTGTTTTTTCCTTTCTTTCAATATACTTGTATATTATATCATAGTTTTTATCTTTTTCTAAATCATATTTTGATTTCTTGATACCTAAAACCCATAAAACCTCGCCTTTACTGTCAACCAGAATAGGAATTTCATCTTTTTTTGAGCCTTTTATTTTACTATTTGTTAAGATATCACTGATTTTTTGATGACCATTTAAATTTTTGGTAGCCATTTTCATGCCATTTTTTCTGGTAGTAATATATAAAGGTAAAGCGATTTCTTGAGAATTCAAATGAATTTCATAATTACTTTTCTCCTCGTAATTTTCTATTTTTTTTAGTATCCCATTAGGTAAGATGTTCATATCCTCACATTTTATACAATAAGATACGCTTTCTTTCTTTTTGGCTAAATAAATATATCCATTTTCTTTTACTAACTGATAACCCCCTGGAAAATCTAAAATTAACCTAGTTTCTTTATTCTCAATACTTTTAAGAAATAATCTTTGATGTTTTAAGGTAATTTTTTTTAGATTCTCTTGATATACATCTTGTAAATAATATTCAACGTATGACTCTTGCATTAAAGGAGATAGTTTTTTAAATAAAGATACATTTATTTTGCCATTTTCTTCAATCTTTTTCCTTTCATCATCCATGATTTCTTTAAGTAATGTTGCTTTTTTTAGAAGAGTATTACTAAATTGAAGAATCTTTGTTGGATATTTATCGTTTTCTCGTTCTAAAAGCGGCAATATATGGTGACGAATACGATTTCTTTCGTAGTCATCACTTTTATTACTTTCATCTTCTATATATGGTATTTCATTTGCTTTTAAATATGCATAAATTTCCTGCTTTTTTTTGGAAATGAACGGCCTTAAAATTATGTGGCCTTGATAAGTCGTTTCTTTTTTAAAGCCAGCATAACCTTCGAGGGTGCTTCCTCTTAGTAAGCGCATTATAATAGTCTCTGTTAAATCATCTGCATGATGAGCTGTTAAAATGTATTTTGCATGATATTCATTCGCGACTGATAATAATTTTTGATAACGTATTTCTCGTGCTTCTTCCTCTGTAAATTTTCCTTTTGTATATTCTTCAATTTTATGATAGACAAGAGGAATCTTTTTTTGCTCTACATATTTTTTTATGAAGGCATATTCTTCTATACAAGCAGCTCTTGTATTATGATTAATATGAACACAGATGATATGTGCGTTTATTTCTTCTAATAAAGATAATAAACACATTGAATCTGGGCCACCTGATAGAGCAAGAACACAAGTATCTTTGTCAGTAATTCGCGATTGTAAATATTTTTTTATTTCTTTCATAATCACTCCTAAAGAAATCATATGTTATTTTACTAAATTCTTTGGTATTTTTCAAGGGTTTTTTAGCACTTATCCTCGTCGAGTGTTAATTTTTCTTGATTATGCCTTAGCGTATGATTGCCATTTTGCGTTTCGTAAGCTTTAACAAATGTGATAAAAGCATGGGGATCAATGAGAAGAATTCCTTCTTTAATAGGATAACAGTCTTTTTTTTCAACAGCACAGAAAAGAGTTTTTCTTTTCTTTTGGGTATAACCGCCTATTGTATTTAATAACGTCACGTCATAAACATATTGTGTTTGTAAATATTCTTTAATTTTATTTATCTTTTTTGATTGAACAAATAATAATTGATGGCGATTTATTTTAAACATAGTTCGATGTGTTAATTCGCTCGATAATATTAAAACAATCAAAGAATATAGCAAAGTTTCCATACCGTAAACTAATCCACTCAAGACAATGATGGCTCCATCTATATAAATAATCGCTTTACTAAAAGGCATCTTAGCAAATTTTACTAAAAGTTGTTCGAGAATATCTGTTCCACCAGTAGTGTAATCATTCTGAAAAATTAAGCCATTGCCAAAGCCATTTAAAGCCCCGCCAATAATCGCGACGAGTAGAGGATCTAAGTCGGTTATGACAATAAAGTTTTTAATGTCAGCTGTTAGGTAAACACAAAGAGGAAAAAGTAAGGATCCTAAGATGCTATGCTTAGTTTTAGGCCAATCTAAAAAGTAAAAGCTTAATAATAGAATTAATAAATTTCCAACTAAAATAAATACACTTTCATTGATATAGAAAAAACGTCGAGCTATAATTGCAAGACCACTAACATCACCATTTACTAAGTTGTAGGGCGCTAAAAAAAGATTATAAACAGTAGCTGTTATAAAAATTCCGACAATAATTTGCAAATACTTTTTTATTTTTCTAGTCATATTATTCCTTCTTTTTTAATAAAGCTTCAATTAATTCTTTTAAATCACCATTTAATATTTTATCCGTGTTACTTGTTTCATAATTTACGCGTATATCTTTTACTAATTTGTAAGGTTCTAATACATAGTTGCGAATTTGACTGCCAAAATTAATATCGACATTTTCGCCTTTTAAAGCATGAAGTTCAGCTTCTTTTTTTTCTAGTTCTTGTTGGTAAATTTTATTTTTTAAAATTTTCATAGCTTGTTCTTTATTTTTTAGTTGGCTACGTTCATTTTGGCATGTCACTACAATTTTTGTTGGTAAATGGGTAATACGAACGGCCGAATTTGCAGTATTTACGGATTGACCGCCGGCACCACTGGAATGATAGACATCTATTTTTAAATCACTTTCTTTTATATCAATGGAAATATCCGTATTGTATTCAGGTGTTACCGAAACAGATGCAAAGGAAGTATGTCTTCTTCTACCTGCATCAAAGGGAGAAATACGAACTAGACGATGAACGCCCTTTTCATTTTTTAAATAACCATAGGCATATTCTCCCTTTATATAGAGAGTGGCACTTTTAATTCCAGCTTCTTCACCGGCTTGTTCTTCTACCACTTCATAAGTAAATCCGTTTTTTTCACAAAACATTTTATACATTCGTAAGAGCATGCTTGCCCAATCGCAAGATTCTGTCCCACCTGCTCCAGGATGGATTTCTAAATAACAATTTAAATTATCATATTCTCCATTTAATAGGGTATCAAGTTCTAAATCATTTATTTCTTTTTCAATTGTGGATAACTCATCTTCTACCGTGGATAATTCTTCATTATTTAGTAAAGGTATTAATTCTATGTTATCCTTTATTTCAGTTGTTAACTTAGCAAGCTTAGAAGTGATTTTTTTTAATGAAGATAACTCTTTGTTTACCTCATTTGATTTTTTTATGTCTTGCCAAAAATCTTCTTTAAGAGTCTCTTGTTCTAATTTCTCGATTCTTTTTTGCTTTGATTCTATGTCAAAGTGACCTCCCAAGTTCTTCGACTCTTATTTGATAATTTTTTAAAATGTTGATAAGTTCATTTGGACTCATTTTCTTTTCTCCTCTTCCTTAACTCTAAGAATAGAATATCATTGAAAATGTAAAAAAACAAGATTTCTCTTGTTCACAAGGTTATTATTCATTAAAATGTTACTAAAAACAAAATCATTTATCTTTTAGTATTAAGCCAATTGGGCAATGATCGCTGCCATAAATATCTTTATAAATTATACTGTCTTTTAAATAAGGTAAGAAGTCATTCGAAACAATAAAGTAATCAATGCGCCAGCCAATATTTTTGGCACGAACATCTTTCATATAGCTCCACCATGTATACGCATCTGTTTTTTCAGGATAGAAATATCTAAAGGTATCTGTAAAGCCATGTGCGAGTAAATTGGTTAGTTTATCGCGCTCCTCATAAGTAAAACCAGCATTACCAATATTTGCTTTTGCATTTTTAATATCAATTTCTTCATGAGCAACGTTTAAGTCTCCACAAAAAATAACAGGTTTTATTTGTTTTAACTCTTCAATATAATTTAAGAACAATTCTTCATAGCGCATTCTTGAAGCCATTCTTTCTAAAGTTCTTTTAACATTTGGTACATAGCAATTTACTAAATAAAAATCGGCAAATTCTAAAGTGATATTACGACCTTCATCATCATATTCTGAGTCACCAATCCCATATTTTACAGATAAGGGTTTTATTTTTGTATAAATAAGTGTACCCGAATAACCTTTACGAACAGCAGGATAAGCATAAAGTTCGTAACCTTCTGGTAAAAATTCGATTTGCTCTTTTAGCGCTTTTACTTCTTGTACGCAGAAAACATCTGCATTTATTTCATTGAAGAAAGTAATAAAGCCTTTCTTTATACAGGCACGAATACCAGCTACATTCCAAGAAACTATTTGCATTTTCAACCTCCTTTATTATTTTTTATTACGCATACGGATAAATGGAATTGGGCCTTGAGTTTTGTTTTGAATCATTAGACATAAACGAAGAAGTGTTTGAGTGCGATCTTTTAAATCCATATTGATCATATTTATTCTTTTTACGTTTTGTTCTTGATCCATCCATATATCACATACTGGAGAAAGAGAATTATTTGTGATGACGTAAATTAAAGGAAATCCAGCTTCTACACTTGCTAAATACATGGAACTCATTAATACCATAGAGTGTTCAAAACTTGTTTTAAGTGATTTATCAGCTTTTTCATTAAGTAAATAAGCTGCGAAATCTAATCCTTTTTCTGGAAGTTCATCCGGAAATATCTCGGCAAGACTTATATAGTCAATACATGTTTCCCAAAGAGCAGTATCTATCCACTTTAATTTTTCGTGTTTAAAATTTTGTATCCATGAAACGTCAAATTCTTCTTTCATTTCATTCCGAACAATTTTATCATAGTTTTTTTGAAATTCACGGAAAAAGTAGTCTCTAGGAATCTCAGAATATATCATTTAATCACTCCTTGTTATTGGCTATATATTCTACACCATTTTCCTACTTTTTTCTATAATTTTCTGTTACAATTCACAGCCACTTGAAAAAGTAGTGATCACTCACTATCTTTTTTAAAGGCTAAAATCTCTTCTAAAGTA